>DPXH01000097.1:12033-17135 GCA_003527405.1 Candidatus Sediminicultor tertius
AATGATCCTGTAACATTGGGTGGAGGTATAACGATAGAAAAATTATTTTCTTTATCAGGATTATGCTTTGCTTTAAAATAATCTTTTTCTAACCAGAATTTATACCATTTTTCTTCAACAATTTTAGGATCGTATACTGAAGGTATTTCAGTGTCTATGTTTTTCATTGTCTTTTCCTCCTTAAACTTAAAAACAAAAAACCCCTTTCGTTTCTTAAAAGGACGAAAGGAGTCTATCCGCGGTACCACCTTAATTCCTGTTTAAAAAGTTTTTATTTATAATATCCATAATATCAATAATAAACAGGCTCTTAATGTTTTAGTTATAACGTAACTATCGGTTAATCCTACTCTTTCTTTTCAGATTAACAGCTTGGGGATGACTTTCGAAGAAAATTATTTCTAATTTTATTCTACTCTTCCCCTCTTAGTTTTTATTATTTTTATTTTTTATATCTTACTATAGGCTATGCTGTCTGTCAATTAATTATATTAGTCGTTAGTGAATAGTGAATAGTATTTAGCAACAAAGCGCAAAACGTAAAGCTATAGCTTAAAATTTAAAATTTAAATATATATCTCAATTCGTTGATTAGTTACTTAGTTAATTGGTTAATAAATTATTAGAATTGTATTATTTAAATAGTTTATCTTGTATGTTGTATGTCAAGCTAACGACTAGTTAAGAACTTTGAATTATGGTTTTTAGCTTTTAGTTTTAACTTTTTAGTTTCATACCAAAAACTAAGGACTGTAAACTGAAAATTTGAATCTTGTATTTATACTAACGACTATTCACTATTCACTAACGACTATTTTAAAAAGGACTTCTGGTAAGAGCGTTTTTTAGAACTTCATCTAAATTATTTACCATAACAAATTTTAATCTTTTTTTAATGTCATTAGGTAAATCTTCTAAATTCTTAAAATTATCTTTAGGAATTATAATAGTTTTAATGCCAGATTGGTAAGCGGCAAGTATTTTTTCCTTTAGGCCTCCTACCGGTAAAACTTTTCCTCGCAGGGTAATTTCACCGGTCATAGCTACATCTTTTCGAATCGGGATATCGGTAAGCGAAGAAATTAAAGAAGTAGCCATGGTTATGCCAGCTGATGGACCGTCCTTAGGTATCGCTCCTTCCGGAATATGAACATGAATATCACAATTTTCGTAAAACTTATTATCTATCTTAAGTTTTGTTGCTCGAGAACGGGCGTAGGTTAAGGCAGCTTTCCCTGATTCTTGCATAACATCTCCCAGTTGTCCGGTAAGGGTTAATTTGCCTTTTCCGGGCATTACTATAGTTTCTACTGATAATATTTCTCCGCCAATCTCTGTCCAGGCTAAACCCGTTGCCAGACCAATAGCATCTTCTTTTCCAATTTTATCAATCTTATATTTAGGTATTCCCAAATAATTTTCTAAGTTTTTTAGGGTAATTTTAACCCTTTTATTTTCATTCTTTTTAAAGTAAACTGCGTTTAAGGCAACCTTTCTACATATAGATGATATCTCTTTTTCTAAACCTCTTACTCCCGCCTCATGAGTATATTCCTTGATTATTTTTCTCATGGCCTTTTCTGATATTTCTATATCATATTTTTTAAAGCCGTGATTATTTAATTGTTTTGGTAATAAAAATAATTGGGCGATCTGTAATTTTTCATACTCAGTATAACCGGGAATATTAATTATCTCCATCCTATCTCTTAAGGAATAAGGTATTTCATCTTCATTGTTAGCTGTGGTAATAAACATTATTTCCGAAAGATCGAAAGGAACTTCTAAATAATGGTCTCTAAAAGTGTTGTTTTGCTCAGGGTCCAATACTTCTAAAAGAGCAGAAGCGGGGTCACCCCTAAAATCCACACTCATTTTATCAATTTCGTCCAACAAGAAAACGGGATTATTAGATTTCGCGTTAACTATCCCTTGAATAATTCTTCCCGGCATTGAACCTATATAAGTTTTTCTATGTCCGCGTATCTCTGCTTCATCGCGCACACCTCCCAGGGAAGCTCTTATAAATTTTCTACCCATTGCCCGGGCTATTGATTTTGCTAATGATGTCTTACCTACTCCCGGAGGCCCTATCAAACACAGAATTGTCCCTATCTGTTTACTACTCATTTTTTTCACTGCCAGGTACTCCAAGATTCTTTCCTTAATGTCTAATAAACCATAATGATCCTCATCTAAAACTTTTTTTACTAATTTAATATCTAATTTCTCTTTTGTTTTTTCATTCCAGGGAAGAGATATAATCCATTCCAAATAATTTATTATTACCCCGCTCTCGGCAGATAAAAAAGGTATTTTTTCTAAACGATTTGTTTCTTTGATACACTTCTCTTCCACTTCTTGTTTAAGTTTTAAAGATAATATTTTCTCTTTGAATTCATCAGCTTCTGAAGTATTTTCCTCATTATCTCCTAATTCTTTTTGTATTTCTTTTAATTGCTCTTTTAGATAATAATCTTTTTGGTAATTTTCCAAATTTACTTCTACTCTTTCTTGTATCTTCTTTTCTAATTCTAAAATACTTATCTCTTTTTTTAATATAACAATTAATTTTTCCAGTCTTTCCAGGGGATTAATTATTTCCAATAAATTTTGTTTTTCCTTTAGCTTTAAAACTATATTTGAAGAGATTATATCGGCTAATTTATCAGGTTTTTCAATATTCTTTATAGGTAGCATCATTTCGGAAGGTAATTTATTGTTTAATTTTAGATATTGTTCGAATCTATTGGTTGCCAATCTCATCAAGGCTTCTATTTTTAGGTTTTTACCGTTTTTAACTTTTATTTTTTCTACTTTTACTTTAAGAAAATTGTTAAATCCCTCAGTATTTTTTATTTTTGCTCTACCAAGCCCTTCCACTAATATTTTTATGGTATCATCGGGTAGTTTATAAATTTGTACTATCTTGGCAATTGTTCCGATAGAATATATATCTTCCGCTTTTGGTTTTTCTACCTCCGGGTCTCTCTGAGCTGCAATAAATATCATACTTTTTAAATTTATTGCTTCTTCTAAAGCATTAATAGATTGTTCTCTGCCAACAAAAAGAGGGACAATCATACTGGGAAAAACCACTAATTCTCTTAGCGGCAATAAAGGTAATATATTTTTATCTAAGCTTTTTATATTTTTGTTATTCATTTAAAATATTAAATCTCCCTATCTTTCTTTCGTATCGCAATACGCGATAATAATCTATCATAATTACTGTCTTTTATTTTCTTAACGAGATACGATTCACGAGATACGAGATACGAATCACGCTGTTTCTTTTTTTATATTTTCTCTATATCTCACTATCTCAGGCATCTGTCTCTTTTTCACAACTTCTTCGGTAATTGTGCATTTTCCAATATTTTTCTCAGAAGGTATCTGGTACATTATATCTAATATCGAATCTTCCATAATTGAACGTAACCCCCTTGCCCCTATTTTTCTTTTTATACTTTCTTCCACGATAGCCTCTAATGCTCCGGAGGTAAGATTCAGTTCCACCCCTTCTAATTCAAATATCTTTTTATATTGTTTTACTATGGCATTTTTAGGCTGGGTTAATATTTTTATTAATGCATCTTTATTTAAAGCTTCTAATGTAGAAACTATATGCAGCCTCCCAACTAATTCGGGAATCAAGCCATATTTTATCAGATCTTCCGGTAAAACATTTTCCATTAATTTGTAATTTCTTTCTTTATTGTTTTTACTTTTTATCTCTGCTTTAAACCCAATATTATTTTTACCCATTCGGTAATTTATTACATTTTCTAACCCCTCGAAAGTTCCCCCACAGATAAACAATATCTCCTTGGTATCTATTTGAATATTCTTTTCTTGCGGGTGTTTTCTCCCTCCATAGGGTGGTACGCTTGCAATCGTACCTTCTATAATTTTTAAAAGAGCCTGCTGCACTCCCTCTCCCGATACATCTCTGGTTATAGATGGATTTTCTGATTTACGGGCTATTTTATCAATTTCATCTATATAGATTATTCCCTTTTGGGCTAAATTTATATCGTTGTCTGCTACCCTCAATAAATTTAACAAAATGTTTTCAACATCATCCCCCACATATCCCGCTTCAGTTAAAGTTGTGGCATCAGCAATAACAAATGGTACATTTAATTTTTTAGCCAAAGTCTTGGCTAATAAGGTTTTTCCACACCCGGTAGGACCTATTAACAAAATATTACTCTTTTCTAATTCTATCTCTTCCTTCGTCTTATCTATTTTTTTATCTTTTTTACCTGATTTATCATCATCATTACTTTTTATTCTTTTATAATGATTGTATACAGCAACTGAAAGTATTTTTTTTGCCTTATCTTGTCCTATTATATATTCATCTAAAAAATTTTTAATTTCTTTAGGAGAAGGGACGTTTCTTAAATCAAAGGGCCTGTCTTCCTTTTTCCTTCTCTCTAATATAATATCATTACAAACTTTAATGCATTCGTCACATATACATACACCAGGGCCTGCAACTATCTTATATACTTCATCTTGGGATTTACCACAAAACGAACAATTCATTATTTTTTCACTCCTCTCTTTCTACTATAGCGTGTAGCGTATAGGATAAATCAATAAACTAAAAACGCAAATCGAAAAGCGTAAAACCATAATTCAAAATTAAAAACTTATTTTCCTTTTGAGAGTTAATATGCTTGAACCTAATATATTTGCTAATTCTGTTGTTTCATTTAAAAGTATTCTTCTGTTTGTTATTTATTTTCTTGGCATCTTTCAGTAAACTATTCCAATATATAATCTCTATTATCAGATTTAAAGTAATAATCAAAAGACTGTCTTAAAATTTTAAGTTTTAAGCTATGGTTTTGCGTTTTGCGCTTTTCGTTTTTCGCTATACGCTTATAACATTCGGGGTCTTGATTTCTATTTCCTTCACGCGATACGCAATACGCGATACTCGATACTATTTCTTTACTGCTTCTTCTCTGCTTTTAATTACCTCATCAACCAATCCATATTCTTTAGATTCTTGAGCAGTCATATAGAAATCTCTATCAGTATCCTTCTCAATTTTTTCAAATTTTTGTCCGGTATGGTGAGTTAATATT
>DPXH01000095.1:0-409 GCA_003527405.1 Candidatus Sediminicultor tertius
CTCAATATATTTTTTCCTTTAATTTTATTCGATAATTTTATTTTTTGGGAATTACTTTTTTTCGTAAACCCTAATTAGTGAACAGTCATTAGTTTCAAATGCAAGTTTTCAGTTATCGTATGCACAACTAAAAACTTAAAGCGAAAAGCGAAAAACCATAATTCAAAACTCAAAACTTTTTCTCTCAATATTAGATTTTAAGTTATATTTTTGCTTCTTATCTTTTCATTTTTGCTATATAACATGCGAGATAAGAAAGATTAAAATCAATATATAATATAAAACAATGTATTTAAATTTTAAATTTTGAGCTATGGCTTTGCGTTTTGCGCTTTTCGTTTTTCGCTATACACTTTACGCTAAACGCTGTACGCTCCACGCTAGTTTCACTCACTAACGACTAATTCTA
>DPXH01000095.1:723-15482 GCA_003527405.1 Candidatus Sediminicultor tertius
TCGATAATTTCGAGAACTATTCGCTTATCATCCTTTTGCGCTGCAGCATTCAATATAGTTCTTATTGACTTTATATTTCTGCCTTGCCTTCCGATTACTTTACCTATATCACTAGGATCAACCTTTACTTCAAATATTGATGATTTTTCACCAATAATTTCATTTATTTCTACTTTATCCGGATTATCTACTATCCCTTTTACAATTAATTCAATAAGTTCTCTCAAAATAATCTCCTTAGGTCTTATCTATTATTTCAAAATTCCTTCTTTCTTAAATAAATCTTTTACTGTTGCTGAAAGTTGAGCACCCTTTTCGAGCCATTTTAAACTTGCTTCCCGGTCAATCTTGAGAACACAAGGATCGGAAAGTGGTTGATAATATCCTAATTGCTCTATAAATTTAGCATTACAAGCTTTCCTCGAATCAATCACCACTACTTTATAAAAAGGTTTTTTCTTGCCGCCTTCTCTTCTAAGTTTAATTTTCACTGACATTAATTTTGCCTCCATTTTGATTATTTATATTTTTTGTTTTTCTGAATTTTTAATCTGTCATTCCCGTGGAAACGGGAATCTATCTTTCTTTATTCTTTGACTTTTATGGGCATGATGCATCGTGCCCCTATATATTTCGTATATCGTATTACATATTGCTTTTATCTCCCACTCATCCTAACGCTCTCCACCGAAGTAGAGAAGGAACAAAAATTCTGTATTATCTTTTAATTCATTCTATATGTTGTATATTATTTAATATTCTGGCGTCTGATACTGAATTCTATTTTTCTTACTATGCGCTATTGCTTATTTCTTCATTTGTATTCTGTCTTCTTCTTTCCTAACTATACGCTATACGCTGTACGCTGTAATTAATTAAAAGAAAAGTTTTTTATTTTTGATCCCTTTTTAAACATTTCTTTTAACTGATAAAATTGTTTTAATAATCTATTTATATCCGAAAGCTGTGTCCCGCTCCCTCTGGATATCCTTTTCCTCCTGCTTCCGTTAATTATAGAAGGATTTTCCCTCTCTTCAACAGTCATAGAACTTATAATAGCTTCTACTTTCTTTAGCTCACCCTCTCTATCTCCTAATTTTGTAACATCTATTCTATTCTTGAAATTATTCAATCCCGGGACCATATCCATAATCTGATCTACCGAGCCAATATTTTTCATCTTTTTCAGCTGTAAATAAAAATCATTTAAATCAAAATCATGGTCCCTCATCTTTTTGTCTAATTTTTTTAATTCGTCTTTATTGTAAGCAGTTTCAACCTTCTCAATAAGTGTTAAGACATCACCCATGCCCAAAATCCGGGAAGCCATTCTTTCCGGATGAAAAGGTTCAAAGTTATCAACCTTTTCACCTATACCTATAAATTTAATAGGTACTCCCAAAACCTTTTTCAAGGATAGGGCTACTCCCCCCCGAGTGTCACCATCCAATTTGGTCAGGATAATTCCGTTTACTTTGATTTTATCACAAAACACTTTAGCTGAATTTACCGCATCCTGTCCGGCCATGGCATCTACTATTAATAATTTTTCCTGAAGAGGGATATTTTTATCAATCTCCTGTAATTCATCCATTAATTTATCATCTATATGCAATCTTCCGGCAGTATCAATAATTAACACATCGTGATTTCTTTTAGATGAATAATTTATGGCAGCTTTTACAATATTTACCGCACTTTCGTTTTTCCCTATGGAAAAAACCGGTAAATCAGATTTTTCACCTAATACCTGCAGTTGTTCGATAGCTGCCGGTCTGTATATATCTGTTGCTACCAGGAGTGGTAGATGCCCTTTTTTTCTAAAGTGATTAGCTAATTTTACGGCTGTAGTAGTTTTACCGGTTCCCTGCAGCCCCACTAACATTATAATGGTAGGAGGAGCGGGATTCATTCTAATATCATTTTGTTTAGAACCCAGGGTGGTAGCTATCTCTCCATTTACAATTTTTATAATTTGTTGAGCAGGTGTTAGGCTTTCGGATATCTTTTCCTGCTGCATTTTATCATGTAAACTATTTATGAATTCTTTTACTACTTTGTAATTTACATCTGCTTCTAAAAGAGCTATGCGAATTTCATGAAGACAATTTTTTATATCATTTTCATTTAACTTTCCCTTGTTTTTTATCTTTTTAAATATTGTCTGAAATTTATCAGTAAGACTGGCAAACATAAAAAAAATAACTCCTCTTATCTTCAGTTTCTTTAATAATTTCCAATTCCGACAAAATTCCTTTATAAGTATATAGAAAATTACCTTTAGTGTCAATCAAGAAGAGCTTCCACAAATTCATCAGTTTTAAAATCATATAAATTATTTAATTTTTCTCCGCAACTAATTAATTTAACCGGTATACCTAACTCTTTTTTTATGGCAATCACTATTCCCCCTTTGGCTGTTCCATCCATTTTAGTAAGGGCAATCCCGGTAACTCCCAAAGATTTGTTGAAAGATTTTGCCTGAGCTATAGCATTCTGTCCCATCGTAGCATCAATGGTTTGCAATATCTCCAATGAGCAATCATCGATCTCTTTTTGGATTACCCTTTTTATCTTTTCCAATTCATTCATCAAGTTTGTCTTGGTATGAAGTCTGCCTGCAGTATCGATAATAACTACATTCTTCCCTCTGGCTCGGGCTGCACTGATGCCATCATATACGACCGAAGCCGGGTCAGCCCCTTCTTTGGCATTTATCATCTCTGCACCCATCTTATCAGCTAAAATCTTAAGCTGTTGTATTGCTGCCGCTCTAAAGGTATCGGCGGGAACCATTATTATGTCTTTATTTTTATTTTTCAAACGATAAGCAATTTTACCCGCTATCGAGGTCTTTCCGGAACCATTCACCCCTACCAGCATTATTATATTTAATCTATCTTCATCAATATTAATGTCAGATGAAGTTGAATTTAAAATATCTATTAGGATGGCTTTTAATTTTTCTTTGAAAAATGAAAAGTTATTTTCCTTGTATTCTCTAAAATTAATCTGCTGAAATTCATTCATTATCTCTACGGTTGCGGAGGTTCCTAAATCAGATAATATTAATAACTCTTCTAATTTTTCTAAAAAATCGGACTTATCTTTAGAATTACTAAATAAAAGTCCTAATTTATTAGCAAGCTCTATCCTGGTCTTAGATAGCCCTTCTTTAAATTGATAAAATATATTTTTTATATTCATAGTATTTATTTTTTACCTTGATCTATTTTTCAAATTTTACCGAAACTAATTTTGAGATACCTGATTCTTCCATGGTTATACCATATAAGGTATCTGCTGCTTCCATCGTTGTTTTTTGATGGGTAATAAGAATCAATTGTGACTGATTTAAATCTTCACCCTTTAATATATGAGTAAGTTTTTCAGCATTTACCTCATCCAAAGATGTATCTATTTCATCAAAAAGACAGAAAGGGCTAGGATTTGCTTTCCATAAGGCCAGTGAAAGCGCTATGGCGGTTAAAGCTTTTTCACCGGAGGATAATAATTCAATATTTTGCGTTTTCTTTCCGGGCGGGCGGGCAATTATATCTATTCCGGAGTTTAGTATATTCTCTTCAGATTCAATAATTAGTCTGCCTTCCCCACCGGAAAATATTTTTTTAAATATGTCATTAAAGTAGATTCTTACCTGATTAAAGGTCTTTTTAAACCTTTCTGTGGCAATTTTATCAATTTCGGAAATCGTTAGTTCCAGATATTTTTTTGCCTTACATATCTCATCATATTTTTCACATAGAGAATTATAACGCTGTAACTGATAGTTATATCTATTTTCAGCCTCAAAGTTTATCTGTCCCATTTTTAATATATTTTCTCTTAAAATATCTATCCTTTGGTTAGCTTCCCTCTGTGAACCGGATATGTTTTTGTACAATTCCAATTTTTCCAGCGATAAATTATAATTTCTATTTACTTCATCACCTATGTTAACGTATTTTTCCCGATACTGAACTTCTAACATTTCTTCTCTATGTTGTTTATCTTTGATGGATTCGTACATTTTTTGTTGGTATATCTTATCCTGCTGTAAACTTTTTAATAAGTTCGATTTTTTTTGCACTATTTTCTCTATCTCTCCTGCTTTCTTAAATACAGAAGGATTCTCTTTATCCAAATCGTTTATCCGTATCTTATACTCTTTTATTTTTTCTAATATATCGGCAAGTTCTTCTTTATATTTTTTTATGGCACTTCTTTTTTCGCTTAAATTGAATGAATGCTCATCCTGGTATTGAGAAATATTTTCAGTTTTCTCTTTTATGTTTTTTAGTTTTTCTTTATTTATTAAAATATTGTTTTTCAGGTCATTTATTTCTCTGGAAAGATCGTTTAGATGGTTGTTTCCTTTTGCAATAATCTGATTAATTGTTTTATTAGAATGACTAATATTTTTACTATATTCATAAAGGATGTTGTAATTTTTTTCCAGGATACCTAATTTCTCGGAAACTTTTTTTCTCTCCCCCAAAATACTTTTTTCTTCAATTAAAAGATCTTTTAGGCTATCTTTTAGCTCATTAACAGAAACTGCTGCCTGGTGCAAATTATTTATATTATCCGTTGTATTTTTTTCGTTCTCTCGCAATAATTTTTTTATCTCCTGATTTTCTTTCCATAGAGAATTATAAATATGGTTATTTTCTTCTATAAAATTATCATTTCTTTCAATTTTAATTTTTAAAGCTTCTATTTCTTTTTCTAATTTTTCAATCTCTTTCTCTACATCGTAAAAACTATCTTTAATATTTTCTAAATTTACAGAGTTCGAATAAATTTCTACGGAGCCGTCTATATTTATTGCCATACCATTTAGTGAAATAATCTTATATTTACCGAAACACTCATTAGAAATATCAAGGGCAGTCTCTATATCTTCAACTATCAATACATTTCCCAACAAAACTTTAAATAGATTCTGGTATTTTGGGGAGTAATTTATCAGTTCGTGGGCGAACCCACAAACACTTTTGTTTTGAATTTTAACCTGATCATCCGTAAGTGTTTTTATATTTTTGATCAAATCCAGAGGAATTATCTTTAATATATCTAATTCCTTTTCCAATGAGGAATTAATTATGTTTAAGGCAGATGAAATATCGCTCACTACAATTGAGTATAAATTTTCTCTTAAAACAACCTTCATAATTTTCTCATATTTTGAAGGAATATTATCGATGAGTTTTAGGAGTTTTTCACAAAGGTCATCAGGATATTTTTGGCAATATTTGGAATAAAATATTTCTGTCCTTTTTCCGTTTTTCTTTCCGTTATTCTTAATTGATTTCTTTAAAATATTTTTTCTTTCTTCTTTTAAGCTAGCTATATGTCTATCTTTCTCCACTTCTGTCTGTAATTTTTTTAAGATATCTTCAATCTCTCTAATTTTCTCTTCATTTGATTTGAGATGTACTTCATCTTCGATTTTTCTATTTTCTCTTACGATTTTTTGATAATCGCTCTCTTTTGCCACCATATTTTCCAATTGTTTTTCAAGTAACATTCTTTTTTTTCTTATTTTTTCTAAATTTATATTTATCATATTTAAGGTAGTACTGTATCTTATTTTTGCTTCCTTTAAAAACGATTCTTTTTCCAAAATTGTTTTTAACGCCTTCTTTGAGTTAACTTCTATAATATTGAGCGAATCGGAAAATTTCGAAATATTATCAATTTTTTTATTTAAATAAATAAGTTTTTTATTAAAATTTTCTAATTTTTTATCTATCCCTAAAATGTTCAAACTTACTGCTTTTTTATTTTGTTCACCAGTAACTATTTTTTGGGTAATATTTTCAGCTTCTTTATTTAAATCAAACAACCTTTTTTCAACATCGCTCTTCTTTTGTAGCATTAAGTTTACTTCGCTTTGAATTAATTTTTTTCTATTTTCCAGTTCGTAATTATTATATTTATATTTTTCTTGTTCCTTGCTTAAATTACTTAACTCTATACTTAATGAGTTGATCTCTGCTTCTTCTTCTTCAATCTTCTTGGTAATCTTGATTTTTTCTTTCTCGTATAGTGTTAAGTTTCTTTTTATTTTAGATAAATTTGTTATGCATAAATTATATTTTTGATAGATTAAAAATAATTCTAAACTTTTAATCTCTTCTTGACATATTTTATAACTGTTTAAATGTTTTGCTTCCTCTTCCAAAATCAGTAATTGATTTTTTATTTCAGAAATTATATTTTCAATCTTATCTAAATTATTATTAGTTTCTTCAATCCTGTTTAATGTTTTTTTCTTCTCATATCTATATTTGGAAATAGAGGCAGCTTCCTCAAATAAATAACGCCGTTCAGATGGTTTTGCGCTTAATATAAGGTCTATTTCGCCCTGAGCAATAATAGAATAGGTATTTTTACTCAATCCGGTATTCATAAATAATTCTTGAATATCTTTCAGCTTACAAGGGATTCCATTAATAAAACTTTCGGTCTCTCCTGAACGATAAATTCTTCTTTTAATATTTATTTCTTCCATATTTACCGTAAGTATTTTCTCAGAATTATTGATAGTTAACGAAACTTCCGCAAGATTTAAAGGTTTTTCTTTGTGATTCCCTGAAAAAATAATATCTGTTAGCTGTTTTCCCCGCAAAGACCTGATATTCTGTTCACCTAACACCCATCTGACTGCATCGGTAATATTACTCTTACCACAGCCATTCGGACCGACTATTGCGGTAACGCCAGAATTGAATGATAGTTTTATTTTTTTCCCAAATGATTTAAATCCATAAATTTCCAGTTCTTTTAAAAACACTTTTTTGCCTCATCTTATTACTTTTAACTTTTTTAAAGCATCCTGTGCGGCATCTTGCTCTGCCTCTTTCTTGTTCTCACCGGTTCCGGTTCCATAGGTGATTTTATTTAGTCTGGCCTCAATACAAAATATTTTTTTATGATCTGGACCTTTTTCTTTAATTAAACAATATTCGGGTAAACATTTCATCTTTTTTTGAGATATTTCCTGTAGTAGAGTTTTGTAATCTTCTCCGTGTTTTCCCTTTATAATTAGCTCCGTTTCTTTTTTTATAAATGGCGAGATTATTTTTTTAGCTTTTTGGAGGCCGCTATCTAAATATATTGCTCCTAATAGAGCCTCAAAACAATCTGCAAGAATAGATAATTTTTTTCTTCCCCCGGTTGAATCTTCACCTTTTCCCAAAATAATGTATTTTCCCAAAGAAAGATGACCAGCCCATTTAGCCAAGATATCCTTACTGACCATAACCGATTTAATTTTGGTAAGGTTACCTTCCGAAAAAGAGGCCAATTTACGGTAAAGTTGTTCAGTTACAATTAAATTTAAAACAGAATCACCTAAAAATTCTAATCTTTGATTGTTGGTTATATTGTCTTTCAAACTCTTTTTTTGGAAAGAAGGATGGGTTAGGGCTTCTTTGAGAAGAGTTTTATTTTTAAATTTATAATCCAATTTTTTTTCTAAATTATTTGTCATTAAATCCTTTTCTTTTTTTAAAATCATTATATCCTTCTTGTTTAGACAATAGTGAATAAAACTGACGTATAGCGTATAGTAATAAGTAGGTAATATTATGGTATTTAGTATATAGCGAAAAACTAAAAGCGCAAAACGCAAAACCATAGCTCAAAATTTAAAATTTAAATACATGTTTCGATTCGTTGATTAGTTACTTAGTTAATTGGTTAAAAAATTGTTAGAATTATACTATCTAACTAGTTTATCTTGCATATTGTATTTTAAGCTAACGACTAACGACTATTCACTAACGACTAGTTAATAGTTTTGAATTATGGTTTTTCGCTTTTCGCTTTAAGTTTTTAGTTTTTACTATACGCTCCACGCTATTCCTTATATTTTCCTAAAACAATTACCCCATTATGTCCGCCAAAGCCGAATGAATTGGAGATAGCATAATTAACTATTTTCTTTTCACTTTTATTTGGCACATAATCCAAGTCACAATCAGGATCTGGTGAGTTGTAATTTATAGTGGGAGGGATAAGGTCATTCTTTATGGTAAGGACGGTAGCAATAGCCTCAGCTCCACCGCTTGCCCCCAGCAGATGTCCGGTCATTGATTTATTGGAACTTATTTTTAAATTATAGGCATGTTCACCAAACACTCTTTTCACAGCTAAGGTTTCTAATTTATCATTTAAGGGAGTTGAAGTTCCATGAGCGTTAACATAATCTATCCGGGAGGGTTCAATTTTTGCATCTTTTAAGGCAATTTCCATTGCCTTTGCCGCGGCTTCTCCTTCAGGGGCGGGAGCAGTAATATGGTAAGCGTCAGCAGTCATGCCAAAACCAAGTATTTCAGCATAAATATCAGCATTTCTCTCTTTTGCATGCTGTAAAGTTTCCAGGATTAATATTCCGGCGCCTTCCGCCATAGTAAAGCCGTCTCTCTCCTTATCAAAAGGTTTGGAAGCATTTTTAGGATGGTCATTTTGGGTAGATAAGGCTCTCATTTTACAAAATCCGGCTAAAGCCATGGGGGTAATTGCAGCCTCTGCACCTCCACTGATAATTATTTGAGCATCTCCTTGTTGCAAAAGCTTGAAGGCCATTCCGATAGCATGAGTAGATGATGCACAAGCAGTAGTAATAACCTCATTGGGGCCTTTAGCGCCGATTTTTATAGCTATTTCACCTGCGGATATATTGGAAATCATCATGGGTACAAAAAATGGACTTACTCTTCCCGGCCCCTTTTCCAATAATATTTTATGTTGTTTTTCTAATGTTCCTATACCGCCTATGCCTGAACCGGTTATAACTCCTGCTGAATAAGAATCCTTTTCGGTGATTTTCAATTTAGAATCCTCAAGTGCCAACATTGCCGCAACAACCGAAAATTGAGTGCTTTTATCCATTCTGTTTGCTTCTTTAACAGATATATAATTTGTATAATCAAAATTTTTTACTTCCGCTGCTATTTTAGTAGGATAATTTTCGGTATCGAAATAACTTATCCTATCGATACCACATTTTCCCTGAATTAAGGATTGCCAAAATTTATTCTTTCCAATTCCTACCGGAGTAACCGGGCCTAAACCGGTGATTACCACTCTATTTTTCATTATTCTGTTCACCGCCATTACTAAATAATTATTTTTAATAAATTTACATTTGAATTAAGGGTCGGATAAATCTCCGACCCTTAATTAATTAGCCATTTATTTTAATTTCCTAAAATTATTCTTAATACATATCTTTAAAAAAGATAAACATAAAAAATACTTATGCCTATTTTATATTTAATATTCTTATTTGCTTAAGTATTTAACCGCATCTCCGATAGTTTTCATCTTTTCGGCATCTTCATCCGGAATTTCAATATCAAATTCTTCCTCGAAGGCCATTATCAGTTCAACTATATCTAATGAATCCGCACCCAGATCATCAATAAAAGAAGAATCTTCAGTAATTTTACTTTCATCAACTCCTAATTGATCTGCAATTATCTTTTTTATTCTATCCATTGTCTCCATTCTATACTTTCACCTCCTTTCACATTACCATACCGCCATCGACATTTATAACTTGCCCTGTAATATAATTTGCTGCATCAGAAACTAAAAAATATACCACTTTAGCGATATCTTCCACAGTACCCAATCTTTTCAAGGGGATTTGCTGTTGCAGATTTTCTCTAACTTTTTCTGGTAATTTTTTAGTCATGTCTGTATTGATAAATCCGGGCGCAATAGCATTTACATTTATATTTCTTGAAGCGAGTTCTTTTGCCATCGATTTAGTTAATCCTATTATCCCCGCTTTTGATGCGGCATAATTAACCTGACCGATATTTCCCACTAATCCGATAACCGAGGATATATTTACAATTTTATCAGTGGTCTTTTGCTTCATCATATATTTTGCCACAGATTTGGAACAATTAAAAGTACCTTTGAGATTTATTCTTATCACTGTATCCCAATCTTCTTCTTTCATCCTGATTAAAAGAGCATCGCGGGTAATTCCGGCATTATTTACTAATATGTCTATTTTCCCAAATTTATTTATAATCTCTTTCGTCATTCTATCAACTTCATCAAATACTGTTATATCAGCTTTTATTCCAATTGCCATATTACCACTTTTTTTGATTTCTTCCAAAGTTTTATCAATTTCACTTTTTGGTAAAATATCGTTAACAACAATGTTTGCTCCATGGCGTGCTAATTCTAAGGCAATAGCCCTACCTATCCCCCGGGCCGACCCGGTAATCAAAGCAACCTTTCCAGATAGTACCATTTTATAAGACCTCCCCCATTTTTTCAACTACATCTTTCAGAGAATCTGAGTCAAATACATTAAAGACTTCAGCTTCGGGAATAATCTGTTTAATTAACCCCCTTAAAACCTTACCCGGACCCACTTCGATAAAACAATTAATACCTTGAGAATTAATTTTCATTATGGAATTAACCCATAATACAGGGTGATTCATCTGCTCAATTAGAGCTGATCTAACTTCTTCTTTATTTCTAACATAATCAGCAGTAACATTACAGATTACCGGCATTCGAGGGTCATATATTTCTACTTTTTCTAAATATCTGGCTAAATTATCTTTAGCTAATTCCATTAATGATGAATGAAAAGGAGCACTCACTTTAAGAGGAATTACCTTTCTCGCCCCTTTCTCCTTTGCTAATTCCGATAACTTATCCAGTGGTTTAATCTCCCCCGAAACTACAATTTGCGTTGGAGAATTATAATTAGCAATTTCAATTATTCCGTAATCGCTTACCCTTTTACATAATTCTCTTATTTCAGCAGCTTCCAAACCGATTATAGCTAACATCGACCCAATTCCTAAAGGAGTAGCATTTTGCATATATTCTCCCCTTTTTCTAACCAATTTTACCGCGTCTTCAAACTCAATAGCAGAACTAGCTACCAGTGCCGAATATTCACCTAAACTATGGCCGGCAACTACGTAAGGGCTAATGTTATGCCTCTTAAGTAATTCAAACAAAATTGTACTGATGGTTAAAATTGCCGGTTGAGCGTTAACTGTATTCTTTAATTCTTCTTCCGGACCTTCGAAACAGATTCTACCAATATCTACTCTTTCTTCTTTCAGAGCTTCATTAGCCCTATTGAGTAAAATTTCTGCTTCCGGATAATTTTCTACTAAATCTTTTCCCATTCCTACTTTTTGAGAACCCTGTCCAGGGAATACAAAAGCAATTTTTTCCATATTTTATTCATAACCTTTCTTGTTAAAATCTTTGATACCTGAAAAGAAAATATTGAGTATATAGTAAAGAATAGCGTAGAGCGTTGAGCATATAGTTAGGAAAGAAGACAGAAAAAGAGCAACATTCTTCTTTTTATCTAACTACCTCAGTAATGTTTACACTAACTCAGTATATTTAATATTTTACCATTTCAATACAATAGTTCCATAGGTAAGACCGGCACCGAATGCGGTCAGCACTACGATATCGCCATTTTTAATCTTTCCCTCTTTTACTGCTTCATCAAGAGCAATCATAACCGAAGCAGCCGAGGTATTTCCGTATTTATTTAAATTTACAAAAACTTTATCTTTATTTATTTTCAAAACCCTGGTTAAGGCATGAATAATTCGAATATTAGCTTGATGCGGAATAAAGCAATCTACTTCTTCAACCGAAAGATTACATTTACCCAAAGTTTTTATAGTAGTTCTTTTCATATGTTTAACCGCAAGCTTGAATACTTCATTTCCTTTCATCTTAACATAATGCATTCTCTTTTCAACGGTTTCATGAGAAGCCGGGTATTTGGAAAGCCCGGCTGGTATTATAATCAGATCATCGTTTGACCCGTCTCCTTTTAAACAACCGGAAAGGATTCCTTTCTCCCGGTCGGCTTTTAAAACAGCCGCCCCTGCTCCGTCGCCAAAAAGAATACAAGTATTCCTATCAGTCCAGTCTACAAGTTTTGAGAGAGTTTCTGCCCCAATTACTAAAGCATTATCATAAAAACCGGTAGCAATATACTGCCAGGCAGTAATCAAGGCATAAACCGCACCGGTACAGCCTGCTTGCAAATCAAGGGTTGCGGCATTTACAGCCTTAATTTTCTTTTGAACCAGGCAAGCAGTAGCCGGAAATATCATGTCCTGAGAATTGGTAGCGACAATTATTAAATCAATCTCCCCGGGTTTAATATTTGCATCTTTTAGCGCTTTCAAAGCTGCCTTTGCAGCAACATCTGAGGTAGTTTCGTTATCTTCAGCTATATGGCGTTCAGCGATACCGGTTCTGGTGATAATCCATTCATGATTTGTATCCACCATTTTTTCCAAATCTTCATTGGTCAGAACTTTTTTGGGAACATAAGAACCTGTTCCAATTATTTTAACGTTTTGCATATTATTCATTAATTAATATTCTCCCCTTCTTATTATGAAATTATTTTCTTTGATTTATATCTCTTTAAAGTGCTCAACCAGGTTAGCATCTACAAATTTACCGGTATTAAGTATGGCATTTTTAAAGGTTTTGGCCTTAGATCGTCCATGACATATAGAACATAATCCGTTTACGCCTAATAGAGGAGATCCGCCATGTTCTGTATAATCGGTCATCTTTACCAAATTCATAAAATATTGTTTCAATTTATCCATCTCTTGATTTTGGGGAAGTTGGCTGATGATCATACTGTTAATCGTAGTTAAAAGAAATTTAGCTAATCCCTCAGAAGATTTTAATAATATGTTGCCGGTAAATCCATCACATACTACCACATCAACCTTTCCTTTAAATATATCCTTACCTTCAATATTGCCCACAAAATTGATATTAGCATTTTTTAAATTTTTATAAGCATTTTGGGCAAATTTATTTCCTTTATTTTCCTCTTCTCCTATATTTAGCAATCCTATTTTGGGATTTTCTATTCCTAAGATATATTTAGCGTATTTACTCCCTATAAGGGCAAACTGGGGTAGATGTTCCGGCTTGCAATCAACATTAGCACCGACATCCAATACTAACACTTTCCCTTTCACCGAGGGTAAGATAGCAGCAATGGTGGGACGACGTATTTCAGGAACACACCCTAACTCCAATAATGCCGCAGCCATAACCGCCCCACTATTTCCGGCAGAAATAAAAGCATCAGCTTGATTATTTTTTATCAATTTCGTGCCTACCACTATAGAAGAATCCCTTTTACTCCGTATGGCATCCAAAGGAAATTCGCCTGTTTCAATATATTCTTTACAATCTATGACCGATAATTTATCCTTTTTATATTTATATTTCATTAACTCTTCTTTTATTTTCCCTATATCACCTAACAAAATAATCTCTAGGTCTCTTTCTTCCAAGGCTAAAATAGCGCCTTTCACAACTTCTTCGGGGGCATAATCCCCTCCCATGGCATCAAGAGCTATTTTCATTTAAGTCTTCTCCTTTTTTATCTTATCGTTAACCGAAAAAATTACTAATTTTCCCGTAAATACTTCCCTTTGGTCAGTCTTTACGTGTACTGATACTAAATATTTATTTCCTCTATTTCGAGCAACTCTTGCTTTAGCAACCAAAGTCTGTCCGGCATATACCGGATTTTTGTAACTTAATCGGGCAATTCCCGTTAAGGCAACTTCCGTGTCAATGATGGAAATTGCCAATGAATCGGCTAAAGAAAAGATATAATGACTTCTAACTATCCCTGTTTTGTTAAAAGCCATATCTTTTGTAGTCTTCAAGATAGCAATACCGTTTTTGCCCAACTCTATATCTATTAATTCTCCGATTATCTCTTCTTTTTTTAGAGATTTTACCTTATCTGTGGAAGGAGTGTTTTTAGCCACTTGTACTATTCGTTTTCTCATTTCGGGAATCCCCATTTCCAGTCGATCTAATCGAATAGTCTGCACACTAAAGTTAAATAATTCAGCAAGTTTTTTATCAGACAAAAATGGGTCCTTCGATATATATTCTTTTATTCCTTTTTGCCTTTCTAATTTACTTAAATTTCGAATCATTTCTCAGTCACCTATCTTACATTTATTGATAGCACCTATTATTAGCTACTACTAATTGTAAGTATTATACATTAGTGGCATTTAAAAATCAAGCATTTTATAAAGTATCGAGTAAAATTATAGCGTAGAGCGTGCAGCGTGGAGCGTATAGTTAGGAAAAAAGAAAGAAGACAGAAAAAGATAGTATTCTTCTTTTTATCTAACTATCCCACTAAAGTTTATACTAACTTTATATTATAATTACAACCCAAAAAGTAAATAAAATATAATGTAGGAGCACAATGTATCGTGCCCACAGAAAAAATGGGTAATAATATAACGAGGGCACAATTCATTGTGCCCCTACAATTCAATTATAACCAACAAATCTAAATTTATTTACGATACACTGTGTATATATTTTTCTTTTAAATATTTTTTAGCTTTTTGGGGAGTAACTATATTATAGAATAAAAAAAGTGCCACATTCTAATAAATTAACTGTGGCACTTTCTCATATCCAATAATAATATTATTTCGTAATTTATTTCTTTTTATCTTTTTTCTCAGAAGATGAAATAATTTCTCTTCCATTATAATAACCGCATTCAAGGCATGCTCGGTGAGGTAATTTCATCTCATGGCATCTCGGGCATTCCTCTAAGTTTACTTCATTCAAATTCCAGTGTGTGCGTCTCTTATCTCTTCTTGATTTTGATATTTTTCTTTTTGGCATCGGCATAGCGCATACCTCCTTATTCT
>DPXH01000095.1:15829-16268 GCA_003527405.1 Candidatus Sediminicultor tertius
TTTTCCGTAAACCCTAATTCGTATCTCGTATCTCGTGAATCGTATCTCATGCAAACTAGCGTAGAGCGTAATTAGTATCTAATATTTAGTATTTAGTAAAGAAAATAAGATAGAGAGAAAAAGATTTCACAAAAATCTAATTCGTATCTCGTAAATAAGGTAGAAGTCAAGAGATAGAATCCGGTATTCAGAATCATTTTAAATTACAAGGTTATATTATTTGTTAAGTTATTTTGTATTCTACTGACTCCTGACTACTGAATTCTGAATTCTTAAATAATAATCATGGTTTTCGCTTTTAGTTTTAATTTTTTAGCTTTATCTTAAACTAAAAACTAAGAACCGTAAACTGAAAACTTGTATGTTGTATTTAGTACTAACGACTATTCACTATTCACTAACGACTATTTTATTATCTTAATAACTTTAAAAGTATATA
>DPXH01000137.1:0-8774 GCA_003527405.1 Candidatus Sediminicultor tertius
ATGAATATTACCATTGTAACAAGTGCCTTAAATGATGAAGAAGGGAAAGCCCTTTTAGAATTAATGGGTGTTCCTTTTAAAAAATAGCGTAGAGCGTGTAGCGCAAAGGATAGAAAACTAAAAACGCAAAGCGAAAAGCTTAAAGCTATAATTCTAGAAATAAATAAGTTATATTATGTACTAAAAAGGAGGAAATAGTGTGGCCAAAACAGCCCTAGTGGTAAAAGCTAAAAAAGAACCCAGATATAAAGTAAGAAAATATTTTCGTTGCAATATTTGCGGAAGACCTCGAGGCTATATGCGAAAATTTGGTATATGCAGAATATGCTTTAGATCAATGGCCCACAAGGGAGAATTACCAGGAATAACTAAATCAAGCTGGTAAAAGACATATTTAGCGAAATCTATTATAATGAAATGAGTTGGAGTTAAAAGAGAGGAGGATATTGTATATGAGTGTTGTATCGGATCCTGTTGCTGATATGCTAACTAGAATTAGAAATGCCAACAAGGTGCGGCATGATTCTTTAATTGTACCATCATCAAAGTTAAAATTAGAAGTTACTCGTATATTAAAAGACGAAGGTTTTATTAGAGACTATAAATATAGAGAGGATAATAAACAAGGTCAATTGACCATTTATTTAAAATATATTAATAAAGAAAAGACCATTAATAATCTTAAAAGAATTAGCAAACCCGGATTGAGAGTCTATGTAAAAAAAGATGAGATACCAGAAGTATTGGGCGGTCTCGGGATCGCTATAATTTCTACTTCTAAGGGTATAATGACCGGTAAAGAGGCTCTGCAGCGTCATCTTGGCGGAGAAGTAATTTGTTATATTTGGTAAATATGAATTAGTATTTAGTATTTAGTATTTAGCAAAGAAAATAAGTGAGAGAAAGAAATAAGGGCTCGATTCATTGAAGCCGCTTAGAAGATTATTAAAACAATAAGGGTTGATTACATTTAACCCATGTACTAAAACTATACGCTTAAACGCTGTACGCTAAAAGAAATACGATATACAATATATGCAATACGAAAATGGGAGGTTTTATATGTCCAGGATAGGGAAGTTGCCAATAACTATTCCTAAAGGAGTTAAAGTTGAATTAAATAATAATAAGATAAAGGTATCCGGAGAAAAAGGTACTTTAGAGAGAAACATTCACCCTGATATCCAGGTAAAGATAGAAGAGGACAAGATTTATGTTTCCAGGCCTTCCGATGGTAAATTTCACAGATCTTTGCATGGATTGAGTAGAAGTTTGATAAATAGTATGGTGGAAGGTGTGTTTTCGGGCTTTGAAAAAATATTGGAAATACAGGGAGTAGGTTATCGAGCTACCCTTGAAGGTGGGAAAATGGTTATCCAGATAGGTTATTCTCACCCTATAAATGTTGACCCACCCAAAGGAATTGAATTTGAAGTGGAAAAACAGAAGATAATTAAAGTAAAAGGTATTGATAAACAGCTAGTAGGTGAAACTGCAGCTAAAATAAGATTATTGCGGAAACCGGAGCCCTACAAAGGAAAGGGAATAAGATATATCAATGAAGCAGTGAGAAGAAAAGTAGGCAAAACTGGCGCAAAATAATCAAGCAAGATAACACTTTAGATATTTTAATTGTATAGGAATTTTCTTTTTTTGTAAGCCTTAATTCGTTTCTCGTATCTTGTGAATCGTATCTCGCGAAGAGAATAGAAGTCAGACGACAGAATTCAGGAATCAGAATGGAAAAAATGAAAACCCATTTGTAAAAAGCAATGTGTAATACGATAGAAAAAAGTTTTGAGTTTTGAATTATGGTTTTTCGCTTTTCGTTTCAAATTTTTGGTTTTATACTGATAACTGAAAATTGTATTTAAAACTAACGACTAACGACTATTCACTAATAACTATTTTATAGGAAAGGAGTGCTAATATTGACTGAAATAGACAAAAGATTGGCTAGAATCAAAAGACACAAAAGAGTACGTAAAAATATATCCGGAAGTAACGAGAGGCCACGCTTATGTATTTTTAGAAGCTTAAAGCATATATATGCCCAAGTAATTGATGACGAGAAAGGCACAACTTTAGTTTCTCTATCTACGCTTGACCCCGAAATAAGAAGTAAAGGAAAATATCAGGGAAATATAAAGTCCGCTGAAATGCTGGGTAGCTTGTTAGCTAAAAAGTTAGAGGAAAAGGGCATAAAAAAAGTAGTATTTGACCGAGGAGGCTATCTTTATCATGGTAGAGTGAAGGCCGTGGCAGAGAGCACCAGAAAAGGAAAGGTAGTTTTTTAATATAAATTGATAAAAGAGAGAAATTTAGCAAAAAAATTTAGAACCAAGACTTATTTCAAGAAAAAATGAGGGAGGAGGTGGATAAGTGCTAAAAATAAACCCTGAAAGTTTAGAGTTAAACGAAACAGTTGTTTTTGTAAATAGAGTAAGTAAAGTTGTAAAAGGTGGAAGGAGATTTGGTTTTTCCGCTATGGTTGTAGTAGGGAATGGTGAAGGGATAGTAGGTATTGGCTATGGAAAAGCTAAGGACGTTTCTGAGGCAATTAAAAAAGGGGCGTCAAAAGCAAAAAAGAGTTTAATAAAATTAAAAATAAAAAAAGGAACTATCCCCTATACGATTATAGGACGATATGGAGCTGCTGAGGTTTTTATGAAACCAGCCTCTCCTGGAACCGGAGTTATTGCCGGTGGTTCTGTTCGAACAATATTGGAAGCAGCAGGATATCAAAATATTTTAACTAAGTCCTTAGGAAGCGATAATAATTTAAATATTGCCAAAGCTACTATGAATGCCCTTGTAAATTTAAAGGATGCAAAAGATGTAGCAAGATTAAGAGGAAAAAGCGTAGTGGAAATGTATAGCCATCGATTACAACCAAGGGAGGTAACAAGTAATGAAATTAAATAATTTATGCCCGGCTCCCAAATCAACTAAAAAGCGCAAAAGAGTGGGTAGAGGTTTAGGTTCAGGCCATGGTTTTACTTCCGGCCGAGGGGCAAACGGGCAAAATTCTCGCTCAGGTGGTGGGGTTAGGCCAGGTTTCGAAGGCGGTCAGATGCCTCTGTATAGAAGAGTGCCAAAAAGGGGCTTTACCAATATTTTTAAAAAAGATTATAGTATCGTAAATATAGGAAGTTTAAATATATTCGAAGATGGTGATATAGTTACCCCGAAAGAATTAATTGATAAGGGAATTGTAAAAAAAGTAGGATATGGAGTAAAAATATTAGCCAAAGGTAGTTTGACTAAGAAATTAACTATAAAAGCAAATAAATTTAGCCAGAAGGCGATAAGTGAGATTGAATCAGTTGGTGGGAAGATAGAGGTGGTATAATTGTTAGACACTTTACGTAATTTATTTAAAATTCCAGATTTAAAGAAGAGATTGCTTTTTACATTGGGAATGTTAGTTGTGGTTAGATTGGGAAGTCACCTACCTTTACCAGGCATAGATAAAGAAGCTATGGCTAATTTGTTTGCCCAAGGAGGAATATTAGGGTTTTTTGATCTTTTTGCCGGAGGAGCATTGAGTCGTTTTTCTATTTTTGCTTTAGGGATTATGCCCTATATTAATGCTTCGATTATTATGAATCTTTTAACTGCAGTAGTCCCTACATTAGAGCAATGGGCTAAAGAAGGGGAAGAAGGCAGGGATAAAATAACCAAGATTACTCGTTATGCGACAGTATTTTTAGCCATTATTCAGGCTTTCGGAATAAGTGTTTGGCTGCAAAATATGGGCGTATTGATGATTTCAGGATTTGGTTTCAGATTTTTATTGTTAATTACCCTTACAGCCGGAACTTGTTTTTTAATGTGGTTAGGTGAGCAGATTACTGATTTCGGTATTGGTAATGGTATTTCTATAATTATTTTTGGTGGAATTATTGCCAGAATTCCTTCCCAAATCGTGCAAACCGGTAAACTTTTCCAAGTTGGAGAAATTGGAATTTTACCGCTGATAACTTTAATTGTAGTTTTTGTAGCTGTTATCGGAGGAGTTATTGCCATTCAAAAAGGTCAGAGAAGAATACCGGTTCAATACGCAAAAAGAGTGGTAGGACGTAGAATGTATGGTGGACAAGGCACTCATATTCCTTTACGTGTAAATCAAGCTGGAGTTATTCCGATAATATTCGCCTCGGCAATTTTGCTTTTCCCAGCTACTATTGCGCAATTTTTTCAGAATTTAGCTTTCATGAAAAGTATGTCTGAGGCTCTTTCGCCGGGACAGCCATTATATCTAATTTTATATGCTATATTAATTATAGTATTTACGTTCTTTTACACAGCAATTACTTTCAATCCTGCCAACATGGCAGATAATATGAAAAAATATGGGGGATTTATCCCCGGAATAAGACCAGGGAAAAATACTACTGTCTACATTGATCATATAATGACTCGTATTACATTAAGCGGTGCACTATTTTTGGCCATAATTGCTATTTTGCCTAATATTTTAATAAAAATTACCGGTATTACTACTTTCTATTTTGGAGGGACATCTTTATTAATTATGGTAGGAGTAGCATTAGAAACCGTTCAACAAATAGAATCACACATGTTAATGAGGCATTATGAAGGATTTATTAAGAAATAGTTATTATAAACTAATTTGATTTGTTAGCTTATTGGTTAGTTAGTTACCTGGTTAGCTAGTTGATAAAAGACGCAAGTTACAAGATTATTCAGTTACCCGGTTAATTAGTTTACCTATTAAAAATATAGGTTACAAGTTATCAGTTTTCATTATGTAGGGGCTTGATTTATCAAGCCTGTAAAACACGGGTCGAATAAATTCGACCTCTACATTAAAATAATGCTTTGTGCGAAAAAAAGGTTTTGAGTTTTGAATTATGGTTTTTCGCTTTTAGTTTTAAATTTTTAGCTGCATGTTGAAAACTGAAAACCTATATTTAATAACTAACGACTATTTACTGATGACCGATTAAAGCAGTATTGATAACTTAAAAAGAAAGGGAAAGTTATGAGGTTAATTTTGTTGGGTCCTCCAGGCGGAGGAAAGGGAACGGTAGCAAAAAAGTTGCAGGCAGAATTCAATATTCCGGTAATTTCAACAGGAGTAATCTTAAGAGAAGCAGTAGATAAAAAAAATAAGTTGGGTATAGAAGTTGAGAATATTATGAGAAAAGGAGGCCTAGTGCCTGATCATATTATTCTGGAAATAATAAAAGAAAGAATAAAGCAGAAAGATTGTAAAAATGGTTATATCTTTGATGGTTTCCCTCGAAATGTTGAACAGGCGAATTCATTAGAGAAATTAAATAAAGAGCTTAATGAATATATTGATTATGTATTTTACTTTGAGATTCCTTTTTCTGAAATAATACAAAGGTTGTCTAACCGTAGAGTGTGTAAAAGATGTGGAACTAATTATAATTTGTCATTCAATCCTCCTAAAAAGGATGATACCTGTGATCTTTGTGGCGGAGAGTTGTATCAGCGGGATGATGATAAAGAAGAAACCATAAAAAATAGATTGGAAGTATTTGCTCAGCAAACTACACCTTTAAAAAAATATTATAAGGAAAAAAAATTACTGAAAGTGATAGATGCTAATTTAAGTGAGAAGGCCTTTTTAACGATCAAGAAAGTTTTGCGAGGAATGCATAAATAGATTTATGGTAATTTTAAAGTCTCCCGAAGAAATTAGGTGTATAAGAAAGAGCTGCAAATTAGCAGCAAGCGCCTTAAATAAAATATTAGAAAATATAAAAGAGGGAATTACTACTTTAGAGTTAGATAGGATTGCTGAGGATTATATAATAAAACATGGAGCAAAGCCTGCATTTAAAGGTTATGGAATAGAAAAAAATAAGTTCCAACATTCTATATGTGTTTCTATAAACGAAGAAGTAGTTCACGGTATTCCAGGAAAGAGAAGATTGAGAGAAGGGGATATTGTAAGTATAGATATTGGCACGAATTTGGAAGGGTACTATGGCGATACTGCGACTACAGTTCCTGTAGGAAGGATAGACCCAAAAGTACAAAAACTATTAGAAGTGACTAAAGAATCTTTATTTAAAGGTATAGAGAAGGCTATTGTAGGTAATAGATTAGGGGATATTTCTTTTGTTATCCAGGAAACGGTAGAAAAATCACATTTTTCTGTAGTAAGAGAATATGTGGGTCACGGAGTAGGTTGTTATTTGCACGAAGAACCACAAATACCTAATTATGGTGTTCCTCATACTGGTTTAAGGTTAGAAGAGGGGATGGTGTTAGCACTTGAACCTATGGTAAATATGGGTGGTTACAAAACAAGACTTTGTAATAATGGATGGACAGTTGTGACAGAAGATGGAAGTCGGTCAGCACATTTTGAACATTCTATAGCTATAACTGCAGATGGTAACGAAATATTAACTAAAATTTGAATAATTAATAATTTATAAATAGTAATAGTATAAGTAAAAATAATTTAAGTGGAGGAATAATTGATGGTAAAAGAAAAGTGCATTGAAATGCAAGGCAAAGTAATTCAATCCTTGCCAAATGCTACTTTTCGGGTTGAGCTGGAGAATGGTCACGAAATATTAGCCCACATTTCAGGCAAAATCAGGATGCATTTTATTAGAATATTACCTGGAGACAGAGTGAAAGTTGAAATGTCACCTTATGATTTGACCCAAGGTAGAATTGTGTATAGATTATAATAAGATAGTATCTCGTATCTCGTGAATCGTATCTCGCAAAAAAAACAAATAGTTAAAATATTTAAAAATTAAAAAAGCTGTGTGTTTGAATTTATTTTCCTTCGAGATACTAGATACTAGATACGAACAACGAAATCGTATCTCGTGAATCGTATCTCGCAAAAAGATAGGAACCAGAAACCAGAAGTAGTTTTAAGATAAGTTTTGAATTTTACATGATACGATATACTAAAATAGCTTTAAGTTTTGAATTGTAGTTTTACACTTCATTCTTTTGGGTTTTATATTATTAATTTGATAGGGTAGAGGCATACTGAATTATATCTAATGTTCACAAATAACAAAATACGCGATACGCAATACGCATCCCGCAGTACTATTTATGGAGGAAGGAAATAAATGAAAGTAAGATCATCGGTCAAAAAAATGTGTGCAAAATGCAAAATAATAAAAAGAAAAGGTAAAATTAGAATAATATGTAACAATCCAAAGCACAAACAGAGACAGGGGAAATAATTTAAAGGAGGATGTATTAAGATATGGCTAGAATAGCTGGAGTAGATTTACCCAGAAATAAGAGAATAGAATATGCTTTAACTTATATCTATGGAATTGGTATTACCAGCGCTCGTTCCATATTGAAGGAATCAAAAGTTAATTTGGATACCAGAGTAAAAGATCTAACTGAAGAAGAGATAAACAAAATTAAGGGAATTATTGATAAAAATCATAAAGTAGAGGGAGAATGCAGAAGTGAAATTACCACCTCTATAAAAAGGCTTATGGATATAGGTTCATATAGAGGTTTAAGACATCGAAAAGGATTAACAGTGAGGGGTCAAAGAACCAAAACTAATGCAAGAACCAGAAAAGGACCCAAGAAAACAGTGGGAGCAAGAAAAAAGAAGAGCATGTAGTATCATCAGATATGGAAAGGAGAAATTAATTGGCTAATAAGAAAAAAACAAAGAAAACCAAGAAGAAAATAAAGAAAAATATAGTTTTAGGAACAGTACACATCCAATCTACTTTCAACAACACAATAGTTACTATTGCCGATGAAGGTGGCAATGTAATTGCCTGGTCTAGTGCAGGGTGTATGGGTTTTAAAGGAAGCAAAAAGAGTACATCTTTTGCTGCTCAAATGACCGCCGAAGCGGTGGCGAAAAAAGCCATGGATCAAGGATTAAAAGAAGTAGACGTATTGGTAAAAGGCCCTGGTCCAGGACGGGAAACAGCAATTAGATCTTTACAGGCAGTAGGTTTAAAAGTTAATATGATTAAGGATGTTACCCCAATTCCACATAATGGTTGTAGGCCGCCAAAACAAAGAAGGATATAAATTAGTTGTTAGTGAAAGTTGGCGTGGATCTTACAGCGTTTAACGTTTAAGCGCGGGTAAAAATCGTAGGAAAAATACAAAATAAAAATTAGTTGTTAGTTTTAAATAAAAAAATACAAGATAAATTAGTCATTGGTTTTAAATACAATTTTTCAATTTTTAGTATGCAGCTAAAAATTTAAAGTGAAAAGCGAAAAACCATAATTCAAAACTCAAAACCTTTTTTTTCGCATAAAATATTGTTTTTAATGTAGGGGTCGAATTTATTCGACCCGTGTTTTGCGGGCTTGATAAATCAAGCCCCTACATAATGAAAACTGATAACTTGTAACCTATATTTTTAATAGGTAAACTGATTAACCGGGTAACTGAATAATCTTGTAACTTGCGTCTTTTATCAACTAGCTAACCAGGTAACTAACTAACCAACTAACTAATTCTTAACGAGATACGATTCACGAGATACGAGATACGAATATAGTTTTACGCTTTTCATTTTTCGTTTTATTACTATATGCTAATTAGAGCTTGCAGAAAAAGGAAAAACATTCTATTATGAAATTTTGAGAAAATAAGGAGGATTTTGTTATATATGGCAAGATATACAGGAGCGGTATGTAAATTATGCCGTAGAGAAACAGTAAAGTTATTTTTAAAAGGAGATAGGTGTTATTCTGATAAATGTCCAATAGAAAAGGGTGCTTCTTTACCCGGTAAAAATGCAAAAAAGG
>DPXH01000137.1:8836-9041 GCA_003527405.1 Candidatus Sediminicultor tertius
AGTATTATGGATTAATGGAAAAGCAATTTAAAAATCTTTTTAAAAAAGCTGAAAAGAAAAAAGGTGTTACCGGAGAAAACTTCTTGGAATTACTGGAGAGGAGATTAGATAGTATAGTTTACCGATTTGGTATAACTAAATCAAGAGCTCAATCTCGCCAATTGGTCTTGCATTCACATATACTAGTTAATGGAAAAAAAGTGAA
>DPXH01000137.1:9073-9631 GCA_003527405.1 Candidatus Sediminicultor tertius
CCCGGTAAAAATGCAAAAAAGGTAAGGATGAGAAAATTATCTACATATGGCATAAGATTAAGGGAAAAACAGAAACTTAGAAAGTATTATGGATTACTGGAAAAGCAATTCAAAAATCTTTTTGAAAAAGCAGAGAGGAAAAAGGGTGTTACCGGAGAAAATTTCTTGGAATTACTAGAGAGGAGATTGGATAATATAGTGTATCGATTTGGTATAACTAAATCCAGAGCTCATGCTCGGCAATTGGTCCTGCATTCACATGTATTAGTTAATGGAAAAAAAGTGAATATACCCTCTTATCAGGTTGATATTAATGATGTGATTGAAATTAAAGAAAAGAGTGGAAATATCGAAAATATTAAAGAAATCAAAGAAGGGAAGATAGAAGTTAGTATCCCCTCCTGGTTAGAGTTTGATGCTGAGAACTTAAAAGGAAAGATAATAAAATTTCCCTCTAAAGAAGAATTAAATTTACCGGTAGAGGAAAAGTTGGTAGTTGAGTATTATTCTCGTTAGTATTTTTGGGTTTCCTATACCTAAAAAAGGAGGGCATTGAAG
>DPXH01000137.1:10047-15869 GCA_003527405.1 Candidatus Sediminicultor tertius
CTTGGCAACTCCCTTAGAAGAACTTTATTATCTTCTATGGGGGGAGCGGCTGCAACCGCCATTAGGATTGAAGGAATTACCCATGAATTTGATACTATTCCTGGAGTTAAAGAAGATGTAATTGAAATAATTTTAAGTATTAAAGAATTAGTAGTTAAAATGTTTACCGATGAACCGCAGATTTTAAAATTAAAGGCAAAAGGGAAAAAAATAGTAACTGCAGCGGATATAACCCCTAATATTAATATAGAAATACTTAATCCTGATTTAAAGATAGCTACTTTAAATGGAAATGCCAAACTGGATATGGAGATAGTAGTTGAAAAAGGAATGGGTTACTTGCCTGCTGAAAAGAATAAAAAACCGAGTAAATCAGTAGATACCATTTTTATTGATTCCTTTTTTTCACCTATTACGAAGGTACGCTATGATGTGGAAACTGCCAGTCTGAGTCAATTTTCTAATTACGATAAATTAACTTTGGAAATATTTACTAATAAAAGTATTTTGCCTGATGAAGCTTTGAGTAAATCAGCAAATATATTGATTAAATACTTAAAGGTATTTACTAAGTTCTCCCCCGAAGATGTTGAATCAGAGGGCGAACCTATTTCAAGAGAAGAAAAAGAAAAGAGTGAAAAAGAAAAAATCTTAAACAAAACCATTGAAGAACTAGATTTTTCAGTTCGCTCGTATAATTGCCTAAAAAAATCCAATGTAAATACATTAAGAGATTTAGTTAACTACTCTCCAATGGAAGTTATAAAGATAAAGAATTTAGGAAAGAAATCTTTAGATGAAATAAAAGAAAAAATGGCTAAGTATGGATTTGTCTTAGGTGAAAAAATGCACCAGGAGGATTTTAAGGATGAGGCATAAGAAATTAAAAGGAAAATTAGGTCGCAGTAGTAGTCATAGAAGCTCTTTGTTGGCTAATTTATCTATTTCACTTATAAATCATAAAAAGATTGAGACCACATACACTAAAGCAAAAGAAGTTCGAAAACATGTGGAAAAGTTAGTGACTATAGCTAAAAATAATAATTTGCAAGCCCAGAGAGAGGTACAAAAAGTGATAAGAAATAAAAAAGCTTCTAAAGTATTATTTGAAGAAATTAGTCCAAAGTTTTTGGAGAGGAATGGCGGTTACACACGTATTGTGAAAACCGGATTTCGCAAAGGCGATGCCGTACCTTTAGCTATAATTGAATTTGTAGAATAAATAAAGCAAAAAAGATAAAAGGTTAAAAAGTTTTATATCAGAAGTAATTATTTGATAGTTAGACTTTTTAACCTTTTGTTTTTATAATAATTTGGTATGAGGATAGCGTACAGCGTGGAGCGTATAGTGTGGAATTAAGAAAGAAGAAGAAAAGAGAGAGAAAATAGTAGGGGCGTATTGCATACGCCCTGATAGTATATAGCGAAAAGCGAAAAGCCATAATTCAAAACTCTTAATTAGTCGTTAGTAAATAGTCGTTAGTCGTTAGTATTAAATACAGATTGTCAGTTTTCAGTTAATAGTTGCAAGATGCAAGTTAATTTAAATATCCAGTTACTCAATCAATTTAGTTAACTATTTTGATTTTATTTTCTTAACTAACTATCCAGCAAGTGATTTAATGTGTAACATGTGAGGGGTAATGTGTAATAAGTTCCTGTTTTTATAATTTCAGAAATTTAATCTTATTACTTATTACATATTACTTATTACTGTATTTTATACGAGATACGATTTCGTTGTTCGTATCTAGTATCTAGTATCTCGAAGGAAAAATAAATTCAAACACACAGCTTTTTAAATTTTTAAACATTTTAAATATTTGTTTCTTAGCGAAATACGATTCACGAGATACGAGATACGATTTATGGGTGGTCATTTTGATTAAAATAAAAAAATTAAGTCACATATATAATTATCATAAAAAAGACCAAATAAAGGCTTTAGATTCTATTGATTTGGAAATAAAAAATGGTGATTTTGTTTCTATTATAGGTTCTAACGGATCGGGAAAATCTACCTTAGCTAAACATATGAATTGTCTGCTGCTTCCTACTACCGGAGATGTTTGGGTAGATAAAATGAATACCAAGGATAAGAGCAAAACATGGGAGATAAGACGAAAAGTAGGCATGGTATTTCAAAATCCAGATAATCAGATTATTGCAACTACTGTAGAAGATGACATAGCTTTTGGTCTGGAAAATATTGGAATAAAAACAAAACTTATGAGAGAACGGGTTGATTGGGCCTTGGAAGTTGTAGAAATGGAAGAGTACAAAAAAAGCGAACCTCATTTACTTTCGGGTGGACAAAAACAAAGAGTAGCAATTGCCGGAGCAATTGCCTTGCACTCTTCCTATTTAGTTTTAGATGAACCTACGGCAATGCTCGATCCCCGGGGACGAAGAGAGGTTATAGATATTGTTAAGAAGTTAAATCGAGAAGAGAACATTACTATAATCTATATTACTCACTTAATGGAAGAAGCGGCTGAGTCTAACCGGGTAATCGCATTAGATAAAGGGAAAATTGCTCTAACAGGAAAACCTGAGGAGGTATTTACTCAAATAGATGTCTTAAAACAATTAAGATTAGATGTTCCTCAAGTAACCGAACTCGCCCTAAGATTAAACAAAAGAGGAATAGATATATCTCCCCATACATTGAAAGTGGAGGATATGGTGGAAAGTTTATGTTTATACGTTTAGAAGATATGTGCTTTACCTATAGTTTAGGAATGCCCTTTGAAACGGAAGTATTAAAGAATATCAATTTAGAGATTGATAAAGGTGAATTTATTGGTCTGATCGGGCATACCGGTTGCGGAAAAACGACTCTAATTCAGCATTTTAACGGCCTGCTTACACCAACTTCTGGTAAAATCTATGTCGAAGGAGTAGATTTAAATAAAAAAGGAGTTAACCTTAAGCTGGTAAGACAAAAAATAGGTTTAGTTTTCCAGTATCCCGAGAATCAATTGTTTGAAGAAACAATATATCAAGAAGTAGCCTTTGGTCCCAAAAAATTAGGTTTATCAGAAGAGAAAATTAAAAAAAGAGTCAAAGAAGCCTTAAAGATGGTCGATCTTGATTATAACCTCTATGCAGAACGTTCCCCTTTTTCTCTAAGCGGAGGGGAGATGCGTCGTGTCGCCTTAGCCAGCATACTGTCTATTAGGCCAAAAATGTTGATCTTAGATGAACCTACTGCCAATCTTGATCCGCAAGGTAGAGATAATATATTATCTGAGATAAAAAAGATACATTATAATTTCGGTATGGGTGTGGTTTTAGTTTCACACAATATGGAAAAAGTTGCAGAGACAGTGAATCGTCTTGTAGTAATGCATCGAGGAGAGATAATCATGGACGGTGCTCCCCGGGATATTTTTGAAAAGCATGCCAATGAACTAATAGAAGTGGGTTTGGGTCTTCCACAGGTAACCGAGTGTATGCATAAATTGAAGGAAAAAGGAAAAGATGTATATACCGGGGTATTAACTGTAGATGATGCCGAAAAAGAAATGTTGAAAAAAATAAAAAAACAAATAAAGAAATAGATGTCTAAAGAGATTAATATAAAAAATTATCAAGAAGATGGGGAAAGATGAGAATATTAAGGAATATTAGTTTTGGTCAGTATATCCCAAGGGATTCGTTAATTCATAATTTGGATCCCAGAATAAAAATATTGAGTTGTCTGGCTATAATTATAAGCTTGTTTTTAATAACAAAATTCTCAGGATATCTAATTTTAGGAAGTTTTGTACTGATTAGCATTATTATTTCTAAGGTACACCCAAAATTTGTATTCAGAGGCCTGCGTCCCATATTATTTATCATTATATTTACTCTAATAATTCATCTTTTTATGACTGAAGGAGAAGTAATTTATCAGATAGGCTTTTTGAAAATAACTCAGGAGGGATTAGTAAAAGGGCTGCTTATTTCTTTTCGATTATTTATCTTAATATTAGCTACTTCTCTACTTACCCTGGCCACCTCTCCCATATCTTTGACCGATGGGATAGAAAGGTTATTAGCTATCTTTAAATTTACAGGTATGCCCGCTCATGAAATAGCTATGATGATGACTATAGCACTGAGATTTATTCCGACTTTATTGGAAGAGACAGAAAAAATAATGAAAGCTCAAATATCTCGAGGTGCAGACTTCGAAAGCGGAAACATTTTTAACCGAGCAAAGAATTTAATACCTATTTTGATTCCCTTGTTTGTTAATGCATTTCGGCGTGCTGATGAATTAGCCATTGCTATGGAAGCCAAATGCTATAGAGGGGGAGAGGGTAGGACTCATTATAGGGAACTAAAAATCAAAAAAGCTGATATCTTAACCTTTGTCTTAACCATAGTTATTACTATTATGGTGAGTGTAATGTTTTGAATTAGTATCGCGTATCGCGTATCGAGTGAAGAAAAATAGCGGGGAGCATATATAATTAGTTAATTGGTTAACGTTAACCAGTTAACAAAAGGAAAAAATGATTAATATAAGGCTTACCATTGAATATGAAGGAACTAAATATTATGGGTGGCAAAGACAGAAAGGTCTTTTAAGCATACAGGGAATTTTGGAAGAAAAAATATCCCAGATTACGCAAGAAAAGATAACGCTTAACGGTTCTGGGAGGACTGACGCGGGAGTACATGCCTTGGGTCAAGTAGCAAATTTTAAAACTAATAGCTCTATCCCTTTGTTTGAATTACCTTTTATTCTAAACCGCATGTTACCTTTAGATATTAGGATTAAAAAAGCAGAAAAAGTAGATAACAATTTTCATGCCCGCTATAGTGCAATTAGTAAAATTTATCATTATTATGTTTTAAATTCTAATCAAAACAATAATTACCTGCCAATTTTTCTAAGAAATTATGTTTACTGCGTTTATAAGAATCTAAATTTAGAAGAGATGAAAAAAGCCGGTAAATTTTTACAAGGAGAACATGATTTTACCTCTTTTGCCTGTTCGGGGAGCAGAATTAGCAAATGGGAAAGAACCATTAAAGATATAAACATAACCAGGAAAGGAGACATATTTTGTTTTCATCTTGAGGCCGATGCTTTTTTATATAAAATGGTTCGCACCATCGTGGGTACTCTCTTGGAAGTAGGTAAGGGGAAGATAAGTTATTTAGAGATTAAAAAGATATTAGAAGCTAAAAATAGAAAAATGGCTGGTAAAACTGTTCCAGCCAAAGGTTTATTTTTAATGAAAGTGAAGTACTAATTCACTAATTGATTTGACAATTAGTGAATTAGTATCGCGTATCGCGTATTGAGTATCGCGTATCGCGTAAAGAAAACCAGAATTAAAAACTCAAAACCTATGTAGCGTATAACGTATAGCGTTTGGTTATTTAAATAAGAAACATTTTTATCCATCAAAATTATAATTATTTTGCATCATCTTTTTACTATCTTCTAAGATGAGAGGGAATAAGGATGAACTATTTCTAAAAAGATGAATTTATTTGCATTTTGCTATTTTGTATTTTTCGTTTTTATTATACGAACCAGCTAACTAACTGTGTAACTAACACATTAATTTTTTATGCAATACGATATTATACTAGTTAGTGTACATGTACACTTAAGTGGAGTAGCAAGAAGGAGAAAAGAATATTTATTGCTTTTGTTTTCCTATCTTCTTTTTTTCTAGTTCTTTTTCTTCACGCGATACTCGATACGCAATACGCGATACGAAATTAAGCTTGACATCAGGACTTGATTATATTACAATTTATTATGTTATTTTCTAGTAGAAGAACAGTCTTTTAAGGTGAATCGATAATTATTT
>DPXH01000137.1:16289-16665 GCA_003527405.1 Candidatus Sediminicultor tertius
GATGCAGATGGGAAAATATTGGGGAGATTAGCTACTCAGATAGCTACAATATTAAGAGGAAAAAATAAATCAACCTATACACCATCTATGGATTTAGGTGATTATGTAGTGGTTATAAATGCTGAAAAGATAAAAGTAACCGGAAATAAACTTAAAGGGAAAATATACAGGTATCATACCTCTTATCCAGGAGGCTTAAAAAGCGTTATTCTGGAAACATTATTAAAGAAAAAACCGGAATTAGTGGTGAAAAAAGCAGTCCAAGGCATGATTCCTCATACAAAATTAGGTAGAGCAATGATTAAAAAGTTAAAGATTTACAAGGGGAATGAACACCCCCATCAAGCTCAAAAATTAGAAAAAATTAACTAAGCAC
>DPXH01000137.1:17059-19749 GCA_003527405.1 Candidatus Sediminicultor tertius
TGGTTAGTCCCTGGCAAAGGTAGTATAAAAATTAATAAAAGATCATTAGATAATTATTTTGGACGAGAATCTCTATCGACCGTAGTAGAGAAACCTTTAGCATTGGTAAATAAAAAGAATGAATTAGATGTTTTTGCGAAAGTAGAAGGAGGGGGCATTACTGGCCAAGCAGGGGCGCTACAACATGGAATTGCTAGAGCTCTTTTGCAATATGATCCCACTTTACGCTCAATCTTAAAGAAAGAAGGTTTATTAACTCGGGATGCAAGGATGAAAGAAAGAAAAAAATATGGTCAAAAAGGCGCTCGGGCCAGATTCCAGTTTTCTAAGAGATAATTATTTTTGCGTCATTGAAAAGAGAAAGGTTAGCCAAGTAGTAAGGCGCCTTTCTCTTTTTTTTTAGTTTTTTATCTGAAAACTACACAAAAATCGTATGTCGTATCTCGTGAAGAGAATAGAAGTCAGAATTTAGCATTCAGAATGAATTATTTCAGAATATAAGGTTATATCATTTTGTTAAGTTATTTTATATTCTTCTGATTCCTGATTACTGACTACCGGCTCCTGAATTCTGATTTTCTTAGTGCGATACTCGATACGCAATACGATATACTAATGACTAATTTACCTTTTTAAGGAAAAAACAATGAAAAGAAATCCTCGATTAGATATTTATCTGGACAAGATAAAAAGTAATTCAAAAAATATTAAAGCCCTTTGTTCAAAACACGGAATTGGAGTAGTAGGAATAACTAAAGGATGTTGTGCTATTGCGAAAGTAGGACAAGCTATGATAGACGGGGGGATAAATATTTTAGGTGATTCTCGAATTGAGAATCTTAGAGGGTTGAAGAAAGCCGAACTTAAAATAGAGACAATGTTAATAAGGATTCCCATGTTAAGCGAAGTGGATCGAGTTTTAGATTGGGCAGACATAAGTTTAAATTCAGAAATTTCGGTAATTAAATCATTATCACGGGAAGCTTTAAAGAGAAGGATGGTTCATAGAATAATTCTGATGATAGACTTAGGAGACCTAAGAGAAGGAATTATGCCAGGTGATGCCATGCAAACAGTAGGAGAGATTAAAAGATTATCGGGAGTAAAATTAATAGGCATTGGTGCAAATTTTTGCTGTGTCAGCGGAGTGATGCCTACTCGGAAAAACCTAACCAGACTGGTTGAATTAACAGAAGAAATCGAAAATAATTTTCATATAAATTTGGAAGTAATTTCAGGGGGCAGTACCAGTGTTATAAAATTAGTTGAAGATGAAATTATTCCTAATAGAATAAACCAGTTAAGGATAGGAGTAGGTATTCTGCTTGGTCAGGATGATGTAAGATTGCGCAATATAGCAGGCACCTATCAGGATACCTTCATTTTAACTACGGAAGTTATAGAAGTGCAAGAGAAGCCATCATTACCCCGAGGAGAGATTGGTCGGGATGCTTTTGGGGAGATCCCTGTTTTTCGGGATTTAGGAATAAGAAAAAGAGCCATTTTAGCAATAGGGAAACAGGACATTTATCTCAATAGTTTAATTCCACTGAAAGAAGGAATAAAAATAGTAGGTGCAAGTAGTGACCATTTAATTATTGATATCACTGATTTTAAAGAAGAATTAAAAGTTGGTGACGAAGTAAGGTTTAGATTAAATTATCCTGCATTGCTTTCCGCCACCACTTCAAAATACGTAAAAAAATATTTTTATAAAAGGAAGGAGAAAAAATAATGGCAATAGATATGAAAGGAAAAAATTTAGTATCCATTAATGATTTGAGCGGGGAAGAGGTTAATCAAATATTAGAAACTGCTGAGATTATAAAATTGAGACACTATTCCCATGAAGAACAACCTCTTTTAAAGGGAAAAGTTTTAGGAATGATTTTTCAAAAACCTTCTTTAAGGACCAGAGTATCTTTTGAAACAGGAATGATTCAATTAGGCGGGCAAGCGATTTATCTAGGTCCCGGTGATATAAAATTAGGAGAAAGAGAAGCAACGAAAGATATAGGACGAGTGTTATCTCGTTACGTAAACGGAATTATGGCCCGAACTTTCAGTCATGAAATAATGTTAGAATTAGCCAAGTATTCATCAGTTCCGGTTATCAACGGATTATCCGAACTTTTGCATCCTTGCCAAGTTCTGGGTGATCTATTAACTATTAAAGAAAAGAAAGGTAGATTGTCCAATCTTAAATTAGCTTATATTGGTGATGGTAATAATGTGGCACATTCCTTATTGTTTGGAGCGGTTAAGGTAGGGATGGATATTGTTTTAGCTGTCCCCCCCGGCTACGAGCCGAAGGAAGAGATTGTAAATCTGGCTAAAGAAGATGCAAAAAAAATAAATAGTAGAATAGAAATTATCCATGACCCAGAAGAAGCTGTAGATGGAGCTGATGCTATCTATACAGATGTTTGGACTAGCATGGGATTTGAAAAAGAGAGTGAAGTAAGAAAAGATGCATTTAAGCCTTATCAAATAAATCAAAATTTATTAAATAGGGCAAAAGATGATGTAATAATATTACATTGCCTGCCTGCTCATCGCGGGGAAGAGATAACTGATGAAGTCATAGATGGCCCCCATTCTGTAGTAATTGACCAGGCAGAAAATAGATTACATGCTCAAAAAGGCGTCTTGGCTTTATTATTATAAATATAATTCGATTAGTCGATAGT
>DPXH01000137.1:20083-20283 GCA_003527405.1 Candidatus Sediminicultor tertius
ATAGAGCGAAAAACGCAAAACTATATTCGTATCTCGTATCTCGTGAATCGTATCTCGTTAAGAATTAGTTAGTTGGTTAGTTAATTACCTGGTTAGCTGGTTAAGAAAAAGAAGTCAGAAGACAGAATCCGATTCTCTTTATCTAAAAACTGTAAACAGATAACTGAAAACTTGTATTTAAAACTAACGACTAACGACTA
>DPXH01000137.1:20592-22190 GCA_003527405.1 Candidatus Sediminicultor tertius
ACTAACGACTAATTTAATTTGATTAAAGGACAAAATAATTTTATAATTAGTAATAAGGAAAATATTTTATCTTTTTAATTCATCCGTCACGCTGTGTTGTTATTAAATATTAACTGAAAATTAATTAATTAGCTAACCGGTAAACCGGGTAACAGATTAACTAAAAACTAACTACTAATTTATCGGCTTGTAAATTTCTCAATAATTAAATTATGATTACTACCCAAAAAGTAAACAAAATAGGAATGTAGGGGCACGATGCATCGTGCCCACGGGAAACATTAAGCAATAAAATGGTGAGGGCACAATTCATTATGCCCCTACAAAATAAAAGTAGCTGCATGGTGTACCATGTCTTCTTGTACTAACGACTAATTTAAAAAGGGAGAATCAAGTGCCAATCTCTTTCAGTCTTTTAGATGTTATTGATATATTAATCATTGCCTTTATTTCCTATCACATAATTCTCTTAATCAAAGATACCCCGGCAGTACAATTAATTAAAGGATTAGTTGTACTTTTCATTGTTTCTTTTATTGCTGATCAGCTTGGTCTTAGAACTATTAATTGGCTTCTAAAAGGAGCCATGGCCATGATGGTTGTAGCCCTGCCTATAATATTTCAACCAGAAATAAGAAGAGGATTATTAAAGATGGGGAAAAGAGGATTTTTTATAAATACTTCGTTCCTGCATAAAGAAGTTGATAAAAAGATTGAACAACTAATAAATGGATTAGTTATGGTAATGCCCATGCTTTCCAGTAAACGTAAAGGAGCTTTGGTGGTTTTAGAGAGAGAGGTTGGTTTAAAAGATATTTTGGAAACCGGTATTATTTTAAATAGTGAGTTTTCTCCTGAATTATTATATTCTATATTTATGCCCGACTCTCCTTTGCACGATGGAGCTGTAATTATTAGAGGGAATAAGATTGCAGGGGCAAATTGTATTTTACCGCTAAGCGAGAGAATGGACATTAGTAAATCTTTAGGTACCCGACATAGGGCAGCTTTAGGTTTAAGTGAGCAAACAGATGCTTTAATAATTATAGTATCAGAAGAGACAGGAAATATATCCATTGCTTTAGACGGAAAGATTACCCGACCTATGGAACCTCAGGGATTAAAAAAGATGTTAACGCATTTATACCAACCTAAGGTAATCTCCGAATTTGGTTTCTGGCCGACAGAGGATAACAAAAAATGAAAGAATTAAAAAATTGGTTTTTAAAAAATATAGATATCAAATTACTCTCTTTATTTTTTGCGATTATTCTATGGTTGTATATAGCAGGTGGGGAGAACCCCATAGTAGAGAATTTTATCGATATATCTCTTACTCAAATTAATCTCAGCGAAGGCTTGGTGATAAAAGAGTTTCCCGCAAATGTAAGTGTAGGAATTAAAGGGCCTAAAAATATAATAAATAACCTTTCTTCTCATCAGATAAACGGAATAGTAAATTTCTCTGAAATTAGTAAAGAAGGCATATATAAATTGAAGGTAGAAGTTGAGCCTCCCAAGAAAACACAGATCACTAGAGTTATTCCTTCGGAAATAAAAGTTGAAGTTGAGAAAGTTTTGACTAAAGAGGTGGAAGT
>DPXH01000023.1:0-868 GCA_003527405.1 Candidatus Sediminicultor tertius
AAAAAATAGTAAGAAAAAGGAATGATATTATTGATTCTAGGTTGCGGAATAGATTTAGTTAAAATAGAAAGAATAGAAAAAATAATTAAAAAATGGGGAAATAATTTTATTTTCAGGATATTTACTCCCCTGGAGATAGATTATTGTGAAAAAAAGAAAGATAATAAATTTCAATCCTATGCGGGAAAATTTGCTGCCAAAGAAGCACTATTAAAGGCATTGGGATTAGGATTAAGAGAGGCTAACTGGAAAGAGATTGAGATAAAAAATGATGAACTAGGGCAACCTATCATGGACACATCCGGAAAATTAAAAAATATCGCTTCCACAAAAGGAGTTAGTAAATATTTTATTAGCATTTCTCACACCAAAGAATATGCTGTTGCCCAAGTAATTCTTGAAGGCACGCTTGATAAATAAAAATTAATTTAGTTAGCTAGTTAGCCAATTTACCAGTTACCTGGAACAAATTAGTATCTCGTATCTCGTGAATCGTATCTCGTATAAAATAAAGTAAATGGCTTTTAGCTTTATCCTGAACTGATAACCAAAAACCGTAAACTGAAAACTGTGAATTTGCATCTCGCACCTTGCAACTTGTATTTAAAACTAACGACTATTCACTATTCACTAACGACTAATTTAAGGGAGGTGTCTTATGAAAGTAGTTACCAATCAACAAATGAGAGAAATTGATCGTAAGGCAATAGAGGAAAATAAAATATCCGGTCTTGCTTTAATGGAGAATGCGGGATTAAGAATATTTCAAAGCCTGAAAAATATTTATACTGACTTAAGGTTAAAAAAGATTCTCATCTTTTCCGGATCAGGCAATAATGGGGGAGATGGTTTTGTAGTTGCCCGTCAT
>DPXH01000023.1:1188-2635 GCA_003527405.1 Candidatus Sediminicultor tertius
TATGATTGGGGGGTGAAAGTAAAAGTATTTCTCCTGGCTCCTTCTAATAAAATTAAAGGTGAGGCAGGAGAAAATTTAAATATAATTGATAAAATGGGAGTTGAGTTAATCGAGACAGAAAGAGTAAAACTCGAAGAGATACAAGAAGCCATACAAAATTCTGATTTGATTATTGATGCTATATTAGGAACCGGATTACAGGGAAAGGTTACCGGCTTAAAAGCTAAGATAATAAATTTGATTAATGCAACAGGCAAGGAAGTAGTTGCCATTGATGTTCCTTCAGGTTTAGATGCAGATACAGGAAAGATTGTAGGGCCATGCATAAAGGCAACTCATACTATTACTTTAGCCCTGCCAAAAATTGGTTTACTGCTCTTTCCCGGGGCAAGTTATGCAGGAAAGGTAATGGTCGAAGACATTGGTATACCTCCTTGTCTTTTAAAAAATGATAAAATAAAAACCAATATGGTAACCCAAGAGATAGTCAAATCGCTTCTACCTTTACGTGCAGCCTATTCCCATAAAGGGTCTTTCGGCAAAGTTTTGCTCTTGGCTGGTTCGGTGGGCATGACCGGAGCAGCCTATTTAGCCAGTGAAGCAGCTATGAGAAGCGGAGCAGGTATTGTGGTATTGGGAATTCCTCGAAGTTTAAATCAAATAATGGAAGTAAAATTAACTGAAGTTATGACTCTCCCTCTTGCTGAAACAAAAAAACAGTCTTTAGGGGAGGATGCAGAAGAAACAATTTTAAAATTAATGAAAGATTTTTCCGTATTAGGAATAGGTCCTGGTATTTCTCGAGAAATAGAGACTCAAAGATTAGTAAGAAAAATTATAGAAAAGTCTAATATCCCTTTGGTTATTGATGCTGATGCAATATATGCCTTAAGTAAGGATGTTTCCCTATTGAAGAAGGTTAAAGTTCCTCTGGTGATTACACCTCATCCGGGAGAAATGGCCAAACTAACAAATAAAGACATAGATTATATTTTAGATAATCAATTAGATATTACCAGAAAAATCGCTCAAGAATTCGGAATTATTGTAGTTTTAAAGGGAGCTAGAACAATAATTGCCAATAAAGAGGGAGAAGCCTATATCAATGTTGGTGATAATTCGGGAATGGCTACCGGGGGTTCGGGGGATGTTCTGACTGGGATAATTTGCAGTTTAGTAGCTCAAGGAACCGATAGTTTTTCGGCAGCAATAGCCGGAGTTTACATCCATAGTCTGGCCGGTGATTTAGCCCGAGACCTCAAAGGAGAAAGAGGTATGATAGCCGGTGATATCTTATCTCAAGTACCTCAGGCTTTTTTGAATTTAGAATAAATATCGTATCGCGTATCGCGTATCGCGTATTGCGTGAAGAAATTAGAAGTCAGAAGACAGGAATCAGAATCCAGAATAAATTAGTATTATGTATTGCGTGAGGATAAGCGGGTAA
>DPXH01000203.1 GCA_003527405.1 Candidatus Sediminicultor tertius
GGAAATGAAAGTTCTGCAGTAACTGCAACAATTGAATACGACTCTAATATTTATGTAGATGCAGCAGCCAACACCAGTGGAATAGAAGATGGAACTAAAACTTACCCCTTTGATACTATATCAGAAGGAATAGAGGCAGTTACCTCCGGAAAATCGGTTGTGGTGGCTGCAGGGACATACAATGAACAGTTTGTAATAAATAAAGGGATAACTTTACAGGGAGCAAGTCAGGATAATACTTTTATATCCGGGAATGGCTTAACTGGAAATTTAATTAGTTTGGAAGCAGATAATATTACTATTACTGGTTTTACCATCGATGGTGACAGCAGTACTAGCATTGGAATTTATCTTGATAGTTATTCCTTTATAAATATAAATAACAATTTAATAAAAAACAATAAAGATTATGGTATAAACTATATTAATTCAGCTCCCATAATTGAAGGCAATAATATAGAAAATAATAGTAGTAGTGGGATAAAGGTTGCAACGAATGGGACGGGCATAATCCGAAATAATTATATATTATCTAATCAGCATGGAATACGTACTTATGGAGATTCTTATCCTGAAATTACCAAAAATAATATCAGTAATAATAATACAGGAATTTATTGTAGAGAAAGTGCTACTCCGATTATTTCTTATAATACTATTAGCAATAATTCTGGTTATGGAATTCTTATTGATAATATTTTAGGTAATTTAGTTAATCCGGATATCGGGGGTGGAGAAGGGCAAAGCGAGGGTAAGAATAAAATAACAGGAAACAGTATTCACGGGGTTAGTAATAAAACTACTCACAGCATAATGGCATTAAATAATTGGTGGGGAGATACTGCTGGTCCAAAATATCCATATCATACTTCAAGTAGTGGTGATTGGGCTTATTGGAGTGGAGAAGGTAGCGAAATCGTATTTACCCCTCATTTAACTACCGAGCCTTAAGTTCTTTACAAAAAGTTGCCAAAAAGTGCCAGGCACTTTTTGGCAACTTTTATGGCACAGAATTTTTATTTTTAGCACTTGAGTATATAATGGTTGTGTGGTATGTTATAAAATATAGAAAGATAGGTAAAATATAGGGGGAAAATGTGCCATGGATGAGACAAGAAAAAACAAAAATGACAATAATGTAGATATATTAGATAGAGATTTTTCCGAGCTGGATAAAGCCGATATGATAGAGCTGTTAGAGAAATTTCCGCAGAAAATGAGAGATGCCTTGCGCTTAGGAGAAGAGCTTTCTGTTTCTGCCCCTAATTATAAACGGAATTTCAAAAATATTGTGGTATTGGGAATGGGTGGTTCAGCCATCGGCGGGGATCTGTTATCCGATTATTTAGCTGATGAATTATCAATCCCCATAGTGGTTATCCGCGGTTATGATATTCCCAAATTTGTAGATGAAAATTCTTTAGTCTTTACCGTCAGTTACTCTGGAAACACCGAAGAGACTCTCTCTGCTTTAAAGAGATGTCTGGAAGCCAAAGCCAGAGTTATCGCCTTAACTTCAGGGGGCAAATTAGCGGTCCTTGCCCAAGAGAATAACTTCCCGGTGATTAAGGTCCCGGCAGGGATTCAACCTCGAGCCGCTATTTCATATTTATTTTTTCCTATATTAAAAGCATTGGAAAAGTTGGGCATAGCAAAAGAAAGAAACGGAGAAATAGAAGAAACGCACAATATTTTGCAGGAACTTTCGATAAAATATGGTGCTAAATCTCCGCTTAAAAATAATTTTGCTAAAGAAATAGCCTTGAGCCTGTATCAGCACTTACCCCTGATCTACGGTTCTGAAGGATTGTTGAAGGCAGTGGCGATGCGCTGGAAGACCCAGATAAACGAAAATAGTAAATGGCCTTGTTTTTGGAATGTATTTCCCGAACTTGACCATAATGAAATAGTGGGCTATGAAATAGAAAATAAGATAAACCGACAGGTTGAAATAATTTATCTTCAAGACAAAGAAGGGCTTTTAAGGGTAGAACAGAGACGGGAAATTACCCGCAAGATTATCGAAGATAAAGTAGCCGAGTTTATAGTTTGCCCCACTAAAGGCAAGGGGAAGATGGCCCGTATGTTTTCACTAATTTTTTTAGGCGATTTAGCGAGCTATTATTTAGCGATATTAAATAAGATTGACCCTTCACCGGTAGCCTGCATAGAAGATTTAAAGAAAGAATTGGCTAAAAGATAGAAAGGTACAAGATGCAAGTTGTAAGATGATTATTTATTAGTATGGAAAATTAGAGAAGTAAGATTTTTAAAAATTGACAGATAGGTGAATTGGAGAATTGATCAATCGGCGAATTGGTGAATTAATTAACAGGAGAATATCTATTTGAAATATCTAGAAGTTGGTGTTATTGCCTTTATAGTTTCTTATATTTTAACTCCCTACATGGCTCATGTAGGGAAAAAACAGAATATGGTGGATATGCCTGGTCACCGTAAGATACACGAGGAAGCTATCCCCAATTTGGGAGGGATAGTTATTTTTTTTGGATTTTTACTCAGTCTGCTCTTTATAGTACCGATAGAAGGACAGGTGAAAGCCCTCTTGATAGGAGGGGTAATCATTTTGTTATTAGGAGTGGTAGATGACATAGTAGACCTTTCTCCCAAGCATAAATTCATCATTCAGATGGTTCCTGCCTTAATAGTGATTATATATAACAGTGATTTAATAAATAGTTTTATAGTTAATCAATTAAAAATATTTGATCTGTTAGGTTATCTTCTTTATCCCGTCTTAATCTTCTGGATAGTCGGAGTTACCAATTCCATCAATATAATAGACGGATTGGATGGGCTAGCCTGCGGAATTTCGATAATTAGCTTAATAACCTTTTTTATTTTAGGATTAAGACAGAATTTTGAAATTCTTAATCTTGTATCAATCGCCCTGGCGGGGAGTATGTTAGCTTTTTTAAGATTTAATTTTTATCCGGCCAAAATCTTTTTGGGAGATTCCGGCAGTACTTTTGCCGGTTTCATGTTATCCTCTGTGGGGGCACTATGGGTATTAAACAGTGGAAATGCCCTCTTTGTTTTTATTCCTGTTATCATTCTGGCTCTACCTATCTTTGATACCCTGTTTGCTATCTGGAGGAGATACCAGGGACATCGTCCTATATTTCAGGCTGACAAAGGACATCTCCACCATCGACTTTTATCTCGTGAAATATCGCATAAAAATGTTGTACTTATCTTATGGGGGATAAGCGCCATCTGTAGCGTGAGCGTAATAGTTATTGTTCTAGCACTCTGATGTAAAAAGTTGCCAAAAAGTGCCTGGCACTTTTTGGCAACTTTTTTACGGAAGAAAAGAAAGGAAAGAAGGATGAAACTAAAAAAGAGAAAAGAACGAGTAAGTGAAAATAATAGGTCTATCGTTTTAGTTACCGGCGGAGCGGGGTTTATCGGTTCACATATTGTGGATTTGCTTATCCAGAATAATTATGAAGTTGTGATAGTTGATGATTTGTCTTCCGGTAGAGAAGAGAATATAAACCAAAAGGCTCGGTTTTATAATTTAAATATTACCGACCAAAAAGCGTTGATTGAGGTGTTTAAACAAGAAAAACCTGATTATATATGCCATGAAGCCGCCCAGATTAGCGTATCTTTTTCTGTTAGGGATCCTTTATTCGATGCGCAAACCAATATCCTGGGTTCTTTGAATCTATTGCAATGCTGCCTGCTGAACCATAAGGTCAAGGGAGTAGTTTTTGCCTCCAGCGGGGGGACTATTTATGGAGAACCAGAGCATTTTCCCATTACCGAAAATTACCCTTTCAGGCCTCAAGCACCTTATGGAATCAGTAAAGTTGCAGTTGAGCATTATCTTGATTTCTATCAGAAAACTTACCATCTCCCCTATGTAGCACTAAGATATGGAAATGTTTATGGACCTCGTCAGGACCCATATGGTGAAGCCGGGGTTATCGCTATTTTTATCGAAAAGATGTTAAAAGGTGAGATTCCTACTATAAATGGTGACGGAGAATATATCAGAGATTATGTTTATGTGGAAGATGTTGCCCAAGCCAATTTACTCGCCCTCAAAAATATGGTAAAATTATCTAAAGTTGTTCGAGAAATAGAAAAAAATAAGGAAAAAGAAAAGGAAGAGGACGAGACTAAGGCCAAAACTAAGGCCGAAACTGAAACCGAAACTAAAACCACACCTGAACCTGAACCTGAACCCGAAATTAAACTTAATGGCCTCAATCTGGGAACCGGAAGAGGAATTTCGGTAAATGAAATTTTCTCTCTTTTAAAGGAGATTATAAAATTCCCTCATCCGGCGCATTACGGACCCCCCAGGGCAGGGGATTTAAGAAAGAATGTTTTGGATTGCCGCCTAATTAAAGAGGTTTTAGGATGGCAGCCACAGTTTGACTTTTCAGCTGGTTTAGAAGAGACAGTTCGCTGGTTTAAAGAGAATATTCACTAATTAAATTTAATTTTAAAAATTTATCCTAAAAAGAAGGAATTTAAGATACTTTTGTCGTATTAAAATAATTGGATTAAGCAGAGAAAGGCTAAAAACAGAAAAAGAAGAAAGAACAGAAAAAGAAGACAGAAATAAGCATAAAAAAGAAATAAATAGAAATAATGTAAGGAAAATAAATTTATATGTTTGAAACCGGAATAGTGTTTAAAATTGCAGGTATTGTTATATGTAGTGTGCTGATGGTCATCCTGGGGAGGGTAGACAGAAAGAGAAAGCTTCCCACCGGGGTCAAATTGCTATTTCAAATTTTAATTTCTTTAATTATAATTTATTTTGGAGTAAAAATAGAATTTTTGCGAGCCCCTTCCTCTTCCTTCTCAGCGGGAGAGTATCTTTACCTTAGCTATCTATCTATTCCCCTAACCATAATCTGGCTGATAAGCATTACTAATTCTATCAGTCAGGAAGATGAACTGGGAGACATCACTCCCTATATTGTCTTTATCGCCTCCTTAACTTTTTTAGTGGTCTCCCTCATCCAGAGACAGGGGTTAATTTTAGCAGAAGCGCTATCTTTGATTATGGCGGTGATTTCGTTTATTTTTATCAAACATATCCCCCGGGGGAAATTTTCTTCCTACTATATGTCTTTTGGATTTATGTTAGCGGTGATTGCTATTGTGGGTGTATCCAAGAGCACAGCAGCCTTAACTTTATTGATTCCTCTTTTAATTTTAGGCGTACCGATTATAGACAGCTCTTATTCTATCGTGGCTAGTTATGCCAGTCAGGAAAACCCAACCGTAGAAAAATATCCTTTGTTTTCGAGAAGCGGAAGCAAAAGCAGATTACGCCAGAAACTACAATCTTATGGTTTTTCAGCTCAGGGAGCAAATCTAACTATTATTGGAGTCTCTATCTACTTAAGTTTATCAGCATTTATTATTTCTATATACCAGAATTTTTATCTACTTATAACCCTAACTGTTTTTGGTTGGATGGTTTTTGAATTACTGAAGAACAAAGTTCGGTCAGAGAAATTGATCATCGGAAGAAATGTTTTGACCAACCGTATACAACTCTTTCAGGTGGGAATTGACCAAGTAGATAATCAAAAAACTATTCAGAAAATAGAGGAATTTATAGTATCTAAAAAACCTCATCAGATAGTTACTCCGGATACTTTGGCGGTATTGCGGGCAAGGAAAGACTCCGAGTATCACGCCATATTAGAATCTGCAGATTTGGTTACCCCTGATGGGGCAGGTATTTTATGGGCTGCCACAACTCTAAATTATCCTTTAGTTGAAAGGGTAACCGGTATAGACATAATACATAACATCTGCCGATTAGCTGCCAAGAAGGAGTATTCCTTATATTTATTAGGTTCTTATCCCGGTGTGGCCGGGGAAGCTGCCTTAAATTTGACCAGGAAATATCCGGGAATAAAAATAGTCGGGACTCATCATGGTTATTTTGGTAGGGAAGATTCTAAAAATTGCGAAGATGTTAAAAATGGCAATAGCGATAGGAATAAAGAGGAAGAAGAGATTATTACGGAGATTAAAGAGAAGAGACCGGATATATTGCTGGTGGGAATGGGTGTACCCAAACAAGAAAAATGGATTAATAAAAATTTGAACAGATTAGATGTTCCAGTCTGTATAGGGGTAGGAGGAAGTTTTGACGTCCTTTCCGGCAGGATACCGCGGGCACCATTATGGATGCAAAGACACGGAATGGAATGGATTTATAGATCGATTAAGCAGCCAAATAGGGCTTTCCGAACTTTAGCCCTTTTTTACTTTATCTGGTTGGTGATTTTAGGGAAGATGATTTATTCTCTAAAAGAAGTAGATTAATATTCGATAATAGATATGGATAATGTTTAATAAGCAAATGATAATTAGTTAAAATAGCCCAAAACTTCAAAAAATAGATTATAAAATATTAATTAATTTAGTATTTTAGTATTAAAGCATTATCTTAATAGCAATAGATATATAGTATTATAGTATTATAATATTACGCCGATCGCTTTATTTACCTATTCTTAAAGTTCTGAATACTAAAGTAATTAATCCTCTTTAATATACCTTAAACAAGCGTCACCCTTTATTTTGTATTAATATCTGTATTTTTATAATTAATCAATAAATTAAATAAGGAGATAGCTGATGATAATTTTACTTAAAGGTGTAATAATTGTAGTTGCCTTAGTAATTCAACTTACCCTTATTAATTCGATTACCATTTTGGGCTTAAAACCTGATTTGATAATGGTGGTAGTAGTAGTTTTTTCTTTGCTGAAGGGAGAAAAAGAAGGGACTATCTCCGGATTTGCTTCCGGCCTTTTGCAGGATATGTTTTCTACCGGTCTCTTAGGTATAAATGCTTTAGCAAAGACAGTGGTAGGATTTTCCTGTGGAATTTTAAAAGAAAAAATATTTCATGAACATATATTATTTATTATTCCGATAATTACTTTTATTACATCATTTATGCAAAGTATTCTAATATTTTTACTTTTACGTGCTTTCGGAATCGAATATAACCTGGCCTGGAGCTTAAAGCAGGTAGCCCTTCCCGAGGCTTTATATAGCAGTCTGCTATCACCTTTTATTTTTCTAGCAATAAATAAACTTTTCCAGATGACTAAAGAATAAAAATAAAAAAGTGTCCTAAAGGTGCCTGGCACTTTTTGGAAACTTTTAACATTAAATTGAGGAGTAATTATGAGGGAATCTTCTACAGTTCCGGAAGATGTGAAACAACGGCTAAACTGGTTATCGATATTTATAGTAATCTGTTTTTCAGTATTAGTTATCAGCTTATGGTATTTGCAGATGATTAAAGGAGAGGAATTCAAGGAAAGAGCGGTAGAGAATTGTATCCGTTCCCTGGTAGAAGATGCCCCACGGGGCAGGATTTATGACCGTCAGGAAAAGTTATTGGTTACTAATCGTCCGGCAGTAGTAGTTTCCATAATCCCGGCAGAGGTCGATGATTTAAAAAAACTGAGTGAAAGGCTAAGCAAAATAATAGGTATTTCTCCGGAAGAAATTTCGCAGACGGTAAAAAATTACCGTGAAAACCCATTTAAACCGGTAAAAATCCTGGATGATTGTAAGACAAGTAAGATAGTGGAGATTGAAGAGAGAAAAGATGAATTAAAAGGAGTGGTTTTAGAGATTAAACCTCGGAGGGATTATCTTTACCATGATTTTGCAGCTCATAGTTTAGGTTATGTGGGAGAAATAGATAAAGAAGAGTTGCAGCGATTTGGTAATCCAAAGTTCCAGGGAGGGGACATCATAGGAAAAGCCGGACTGGAAAAATATTATGATGATATTTTAAGAGGAGAAAAAGGAGGGAAGGAAGTCGAAGTTGATGCCTTAGGTCAGGAGATAGCTACTTTATTGTATCAGAGACCGGTTCCGGGTAAAGATTTGGTCTTAACTATCGATAGAGACTTACAGCTCTACGGAGAAAATTTACTCTATGATAAAAAAGGTTCTATTGTGGTAAGTGACCCTAATAGCGGAGAAATATTAGCTCTGGTTAACCGACCTTCTTTTAGCCCCAACATATTTGCCAATGGAATTTCCAGCTCTGACTGGGAAAGGCTTTCTTCTGATACCGATTATCCTTTGACTAACCGAAGTGTTCAGGGTGTTTATTCACCTGGTTCGATATTTAAAGTGGTTACAGCTATAGCTGCTCTGGAAGAAGGAGTTACCGATAGAAAAAGAAAGATTTATTGTTCGGGTAGTTTTGAATTAGCCGGCCAGGTATTTACTTGCTGGAAGGAGACCGGACACGGAAGCTTAAGTATTGTAGATGGAATTGCTCATTCCTGTAACATCTATTTTTATACTTTAGGAAAAGACCTGGGGATTGAAAGATTTAATAAATATATGCAGAAATTTGGATTGGGAGAAAAAACGGGCATTGATCTGCCAGTAGAAGCTATAGGAACAATCCCCTCTGCCCAATGGAAGAAGAGGGAAGTTAAAGAGATATGGTTTCCCGGTGATACTATAAATCTTTCTATCGGTCAGGGATACCTTTTGTTAACCCCTTTACAGGTGCATAATATTATTACTGCTGTCGCTGCAGATGGTGAAGTTTACAAGTTGCATTTAGTAAAAAAGATAATTTCTGCTGACGGTAAAACCGTAAAAGAAATTAAACCGGAAATTTATAAAAAAGTAGACTTTTCTTTAGATACAATTAAAATTATTAAAGAAGGATTAAGGCAGACTATATTAAAAGGAACGGGATGGAAAGCAAATATTAAAGAATTAGCGGTAGCCGGGAAGACCGGCACGGCTCAAAATCCCCAGGGGGAGACCCACGCCTGGTTTATCGGGTTCGCCCCTTATGAGAATCCGGAAGTTTGCATCACTATTTTTCTGGAAAATGGAGGAGAAGGGGGAGAAGCAGCCGCTCCCATAGCCCGTGCTATGCTGGAAAAGTATTTTAATATTAAAAATTAAAAAAAGTGTCCAAAAGGTGCCTGGCACTTTTTGGACACTTTTAGAGGATGGAAGTTGAAGGAAAAATTAGATAGGTTAACTGAAAATTTAGATTTTACTCTGCTTTTTGCGGTAGTGTTTCTCTGTTTTTATGGGCTTTTAGTATTATATAGCTCAACACGTTTGGCGGCCACAGGGGGAAGCGATCCCTATTTTTTCGTAAAGAAACAATCCTTATGGGCGTTGTTAGGATTCATATTATTAACTATAATAATTTTTTTCGACTATCATAA
>DPXH01000089.1 GCA_003527405.1 Candidatus Sediminicultor tertius
CTTCCATTCTTAAGTTACCGTTTGAAGAGAGAGCAGGCAACGAAAAATTAAGGTCTTTACAGTTATCATTATCCAGGAAAATATTTAATCCCAAAGACTTATCCGAAAGAGGAGATTTTATAAGCTCGTTTAGAAAGATGTTTTTCATCCATATCCCGGGATGGAAGAATGCTGGTTGATGTCCAGTCTGGATAATATATTGGTAGGCAGGGTTGATTTTTTCTTCAATATCAGGATCAAATTTTTTACTAAACCTTAAAGCCCCCTGAACAACTTCTTTTCGACTATTTTCCCTCACTTCCTTAAAGGGTTGGTTAAGAATTTTAAAGGAATACTGGCTAAAAATTTTCTTATTCTCTTCCAAAAGAGAACCAATCTTGTCCGCCGGGGAAGAGAAGAAAATCTCCTTATTTTGAGGAACTTTAATATTTAGTATTTTCATTTCTATAACAATACCTCAATATTTTAAATATCAATTTCTTTCTTTTTGTCCCACAATCCTGCTCTCTCTAAAACCTTCTGCACACCCCCTGGGCTGATTACTTTTTTATTATTGTTTTCTTTTACAATGACCGAAGCAATAGTCCTGCGTCCCCAATTAGGATTCTTCTTCTTTAGTTCAATTGCCCTACGGGCATATTTTTCCGGAACTCTCCCCAAATTCTTTCGTATATGTTTTTTTGGCCTTCTTATACCTTGCATGCCTTGTTCTAAATAGCGAGGATACCATTTACGGAAAGTATTAATAGATACGCGGGCTTTTCTACAAGAAAAACTGATATTATGGGTCTTTTGATAAGTCTCTATCATTAGTTTTCGCTGAGCAAAGTTGGTTGGTTTAATATATTTTATGACTTTTTTTTCTTCTTTCATTTTTGACCTCTTGTCTTTTATTTTAAGCCTTGTGCTTCCAGTAGTCAACATCTGCGTGACCAGATAATAAAAAATATTTGCTAAAAAAAGAAGGAATTTTGAAATTTATATGGTATTATGAATACAGATAATATGGAAAGGAGTTTCCGTAATATGGAAAATAGCACAGGTAAAAAAGAGAGAATAAAATCTATAGACAAAGCCTTGGGTTTGTTAGAATTTCTTTCAGTTAATGAGCAAGAAACAGGCATAACTGAAATAAGTAAAAATCTACATTTAGGACTGAGTACAGTTCACAGAATATTATTCACCTTAAAATCTCGAGGCTACGTTATTCAAAACCTTAATACAAAGAAATATAGATTAGGAATTAAGTTATTTACCCTTGGTTGTGCAGTTCAAAGTACAAAACGTTTGGTCGAGATAACAAAACCTTATCTTAAACAGTTGTCGCAAAGCACTAATGAAACAGCCAATTTAGCAATTTTGGAGGGCAAAGAAGTTATTTATCTTGATACAATTGGGAGTCCAGAAATTTTGAGAACAGAGATTATGGCAGGAACTAGGACCCCTGCCCATTGTGCTGCTTTGGGGAAAGCATTGTTAGCCTTTATTTCTGATGGGGAATTTAAAAGCTTATATAAAAAGGACGAGCCATTATCTTCCCTTACTTCCAAATCTATATCTTCGTTAGAGGAACTAAAAAAACATTTAAAAAAAGTTAAAGAACAAGGTTATGCAGTTGATAGAGAAGAATATAAAATTGGCATTAATTGCATAAGCGTCCCCATATTTGGTAGAAATGGAGAAGCCATAGCTGCTATTAGCATTACCGGCCCGGCATCTCGTTTTACTATAGATGAGATGGGAAAAGTTAAGGACAAGCTAATGACTATATCAAAAGAAATTTCTAATCAGTTTTAGATAATATAATAAAAATAGAAAGGAAGGATCAAAGAATGGCTAAAAAGAAGACCCGTTTAGATTTCATAAAAATGAAAAAGGAAGGAGAACAGGTAGCCTGGGTAACTGCTTATGATTTCCCTACTGCATCTTTTGTTGAGCAAGCCGGTATGGATATGATCTTAGTCGGTGATTCTTTAGGAATGGTAGTATTAGGTTATCAAGGAACAGTCCCGGTTACTATGGAAGATTGTATCTCTCATTGCCAGGCGGTTCGCCGAGGAGCACCGAATACTTTTTGTATCGGAGATATGCCTTTTCTGTCCTATCAGATTTCAGATCAGGAAGCAATCAGAAATGCGGGACGTTTTCTTAAAGAGGCTGATATGGATGCAGTAAAATTAGAAGGAGGGAAGAGAGTATGCACTAAAATAAAAGCTATAGCTGATGCTGGAATATTAGTTATGGGTCACATTGGTCTAACCCCTCAGAGTTCAGGCCAGTTAGGTGGGTTTAAGGCCCAGGGTAGAGATGCTGCCAGTGCCCGAGAATTAATCAAAGATGCCTTAGCTATCCAAGAAGCTGGTGGTTATGCCCTTCTCTTAGAAGCAGTTCCTCCGGAGTTAACCGTTTTTATTACTAAAAAGCTAACTATACCCGTATATTCTATTGGAGCAGGGGGCCCCTGTGATGGGCAGCTATTAATCTGTGGAGATATGTTGGGGCTATTCCAAGCCTTTACTCCTAAATTTGTTAAGAAATATGCCAATGTTGCCGAGATAGAGACCAATGCTTTCAAAGAATATGTTAAAGAGGTAAAGACCGGAGCCTTTCCTACTGATGACTATTGCTATCATATTTTAAAAGGCAAAGAAGAAGAGTTTTATGAGATGTTGAAAGAGTTCGAGTAACTATTTTTATATGGATAAAGGAGCAAACAAAATGACTAAAACGCTGAAAGAAATTAGAGAATTTATGGAAGGGATGGGGATCCCCGGAAGAGATTTGGGAGAACTTCCTTCTTCAACAAAAACCTTTCCAGATGGTGCACAATGGAGAATAGAAATTTCAGGAGTTGAGCGTCCATCAACTATGGAAGCCATGATTGATGAGGCAAAAAAAAGAAACGTGACTATTCATCGAGCTATTATAACTGTACAAGGGTCAACTTTAAGTGATTTTGGCGAGCTAAAAGCTATGGCTCAAATGGGAAGAGATGAAAAGATAGAAGTTATAACTACAATGGGTCCACGCAAAGCTTGGGATGTAGGGGCAAAGGCGGCAGCTTTTTCTGAAGGCACAATGGTGGGATTCAGATTGAGAGGTTCTGATAATATATCCTATTGGCTTGCAGATATGATGAGAAACATTGATGCCGGATTAAGAGGTTTTTTGGTTTTGGACGAAGGAATACTTTCTATTGTGAATCACATGCGCGAAGAAGGTTTTATTCCCAAGGATATAGTTTTTAAATGGTCTGCTTTTGGTGGATACTGTAGTGCTGCTGGAGCAAAGGTTATTGAGAAGATGGGCGCTAATTCGATGAACCCCACATCGGATGTTTCCCTTCCAATTTTGGCAGGAATACGAAAAGCAATTAATATTCCTATTGACATTTATATGTTTATTACAGACGCAGAGGGGGGGATGTTTAGAATTTACGAAGCTCCGGAAGTCGCCAGGGTTACCTCACCTTGTTACTTTAAGATTGAACCGGGAACTTGCCAGGCTGATATTTACAAACCCTGGGTAAAAGAAAGCTGGCACGCAGAATTTATGAGAGAAAAAGTTAAAGAAGCAGCCATTTTCCAGGAGATTATGGAAAGACACGCACCTCAATTAAAATTATCTAAGAAGGGTCCTTCTGATTTAATTCTTTCGGACCCTAAATAAACTAATAGAACAAACAATAAGAGGAGGAATAAGATAATGAACAATGATCCATTTGAAACAGCTTTAAATACCTTGTGCGCTGCAGGCGGAATTGCAGGATTGGAGCCTAATGCCATTAAAATTCTTAGTCAACCTAAACGCATTTTTGAATTTACTATTCCTATGAGAATGGACAATGGTGAATTTAGGATATTTAATGCTTTCAGAGTTCATTATAATGATGCTTTGGGACAAATTAAAGATGGAACGAGATTTGTACCAAATCTGGATTTAGATACTGTAAAAGCTTTAGGATTTTGGATGACTATCAAACATGCTGTTGCTGGTATTCCTGCTGGCGGAGGGAAAGGTGGCGTAAGAGTTGACCCTTCTGAGTTAAGTGAATGGGAATTAGAACGCCTTGTTCGCGCTTTTATTCGCAAGTTACCTATGAAGGGAGCCTGGGTTGATGTACCGGGAGCAGATATTGGGACTAGTGCAAAGACACAAGCATGGATGCTTGATGAATATGAGGAAATCGTAGGATTTCATAGTCCGGCAGCAGTTAATGACAAGCCAGCCGAAGTCAATGGTACTTTAGGTAGCATGGAGGCAACGGGAACCGGTGCATTTTTTGTTACTAAGGAAGCAATTAAAGATTTAGGGTTGACCAAAAATGAATCAATAGCTGTTCAAGGATTTGGAGATGTTGGACGTACTGTGGCGAGATTACTTTATAATGATGGGTTTAAAATTATAGCAGTAAGTGATATTAAGGGCGGGGTATATTCAGAGGAAGGAATTGATATAGAAGAACTTGTGAAACATGTTGAAAATACTGGATTTGTCGCAAACTTTCCAGAGACAGTAGCAATAACTAATGAAGAATTATTAGAGACAGATTGTGATATTTTGATCCCTGCTGCGGTGCAAAGTGTTATTACTGATGAAAATGCAGATAAGATAAAAGCAAAATTAATCATTGAAGGAGCAAATGGACCGACTACACCGAGCGCTGAAAAGATACTCGAAGAAAAAGGAATTACAATTATTCCTGATGTATTAGCCAACTGTGGTGGTGCTATTGTGTGTAGTTTTGAACGTACTCAAGGGTTGACTGATACCTACTGGGATTTAGAAACTGTTAATGAAAAGCTTAAAGAGAGAATTTTAAAAGCCTATAAAGAAACTACTGTAACCGCAAGAGAAAAGAATACCTCTTATAGAAATGCTGCCTGGGTTAATGCCTTAATTAAGATAAGTAAGGCAATGAAAGCCAGGGGATGGATGTAAGAATTAGGTTGGATCTACAATGAAAATGTCGAAACTATTGGCAAAGATAAATATGGTCTTGGAGAAGATAGAGGAGGTTATCCTCTGTGTGGGAGTTGGTGTGCTGGCTATAATTTTAATTGTCAATGTAATAGCCAGAAAAGCAGGAACCTCGATCTATTTTATCGATGAAATAGCTATGTTTTTAGTGATCTGGATAACTTTTGTTGGCGTAAGTTATGCCTCCAGGAAGGCAAGGCATATCCGCATGGGGGCAATATTTGACTTATCCTCGGTGAGGGTGCAAAAAATCATGATATTTGTAATTTCTACAATCAGTGCTATGGTCATGTTCTACCTGACCTATATTTCTGTTAATTATGTATATACTACTTATCGTTGGCAGCAGGTGGCCCCAGCTCTAAGAATGCCCTATTGGATTGGTATCGTAGTCGTTCCGGTAGGTTTTTCCCTGGCCGGGATACATTATGTTCGGACTATTGTGAAGAACATCCGGGTAAAAGAGGAGGTCTGGCTCTCCCCTGAACAAAAGAGTGAATATGAATAAGGAAGGAGTTTAGAAAGGAGGAGTTATGTTACAATTGATGGGAGTGGTAGCGTTCACCTTACTTTTACTTGGTTTCCCCTTTATGGTAGTACTCCTTGCTACTTTTCTGGTAGTTAGTTTTTTCTTTTTTCCCGATCTTAATCTAAATATATTAATACAGCAAATATTGAGTGGGATTAAGCCGCTTTCTTTAGTTTGTGTGCCCATGTTTATATTGGCAGCTAATATCATTACTTCCGGAAAGGCTGCCAGGAGAATGGTAAATATGGTAAGGGCTTTCCTGGGACATCTACCTGGGGGCATGCCTATAGTTACCAATGTTGCCTGTACTTTATTTGGGGCTGTATCTGGCTCCACGCAAGCAACTGTAGCTGCTATAGGAGGGACAATGCGCCCCATGCTCCTTGAGGCTGGCTATCCTAGCTCTTTTACCCTTGGTTTAATTATTAATTCCAGTGACATTGCTTTTCTTATACCTCCCAGCATAGGTTTTATTGTATACGGAGTAGCAACGCAAACTTCTGTTGGAAAATTGTTTCTTGCTGGTATTCTTCCCGGATTGCTTGTTTGTGCTTTATTCTCGATCTTCTCCTATTTTTACTCCAAACGTAATAATATTGGGCTTTATCCCAGGGCCAGTTGGAAGGAAAGAAAGCAGGTTACCAAGGAAGGTATCTTGATAATTGGTTTTCCCATATTGATCCTTGGAGGGATCTATGGGGGGATATTCAGCCCTACGGAAGCGGCTGCTTCTTCTGTGTTATATGCTTTAGCCTTAGAGGGACTGGTTTATAGATCGTTTACCTTTAAAAAACTTACAGATATTGCCCTGTCTACGGCAGTGGTCACTGCCGTGGTTTTCATATTGGTGGGAGCGGGGCAAGCCATATCCTGGCTTTTAAGTTATTCTGGAATATACAAGGTAATCCTGCCACCTCTTTTTGGGGATGAACCTTCTGTCCTAAGGGTTATTATCATAATTAATATTGCTTATTTCATTGCTTGTATGTTTGTTGATCCCATTGTAGCTATTTATGTTCTAACTCCACTTTTTGCGCCCTATGTAGCTCAAGCAGGGATTGATAAAGTTTTTCTAGGAGTTTTAGTGACCATGCAAGCAGCTATAGGTTCAGCTACTCCCCCTTTTGGGTGTGATATCTTTACAGCCATGGTGATCTTTAAGAGACCTTATTTTGAGGTGATAAGGGAGACCTGGCCATTTATACTTATTTTACTATTTTCAGTAGCTATAGTAGTTGCCTTTCCTGAACTGGCTCTTTTTATACCAAGGAGCGCTTTAGGGGGCTAAAACAAAGGAGATGATGCTTATGTAATAAAAATAATTGGCTAGATATATTTTGGATATTAATAAAATTAAACGAAAAGGAGGATAAATATGAGAAATTTTAGGTTGATTTTAATCTTAGGATTACTAATAGTACTAATGGTTTTTGTCTTACCTGCCGAAGCAAAAACCGAGGTCTACAAGTGGAAAATGATCTCTGAAGAGGTGACGGGGGATCCCATGACGGTCTTTGCCGAGCGATTTGCTGATCTAGTAGAAAAAAAATCAAATGGGAGAATAGAAATCGAAGTCTTTCCCTATGGTACTCTTGGAGGAGAGAGGGATATAGTTGAGCTTGTTCAGATGGGAGAGATAGAATTGGGCAGTGTAGACTATGGATGGGTTGGAGGCTTTGTGCCTCAAGCTCAGGTCTTGGCTTTACAATACCTCTGGCCAAAAGATAATACCGCTAAGGTTATGCATGATGTTTGCCAGAATGGTCGGGCTATCCAACTACTGGAAGAAGGTTTTAGAAATAAAGGGTTTCAGTTATTAGGTGTATGGAGTTCAGGTTGGATGAGGGTTACCTCTAATGTTCCCATCCATTCTCCGAAAGATGTCAAAGGACTTAAGCACAGGGTAATGGCAAATCCTATCCTGGTAAAGTCTTACAATACTTATGGCTTTAATGCACAAAGTCTAGACTATGGCGAGATCTATGGAGCTCTGCAGACTGGATTATTAGATTCACAGGTCCAGCCGATGTATGCCCACTTGAGTATGGGCTTCTATGAAGTTCAAGACTATATTACCAACTTGTGGAATGAGGCGTTTATGGTCACTCCGGTAGTTAATCGTGACCTTTTTGATAGTATACCTGAAGATCTGCAGCAGATACTTATTGACTCCTGTGCAGAACTTATAGTACCAATGACTAACTGGTCTTTCCGGAGCAACGAACTAATAGGGATGAAGATTAGGAAGGCCAAACCAACAATTACAATTTATGAGCTAAATGACGAAGAGATAATGCCCTTCAAAGAGCTGGCCTGGCAAGAAGGTGGTCCCGTCGATACTTACTTGAAAATCGGTGGTGAGGGTGCTAAGGAGATACTTGATGCATTGTTAACTGATATTAAGACTGCTCAAAAACAATAATAATTTTTTGTTTACTGAATTTTAGCCTATAGCACAGGTTTTGCCTGTGCTATAGGTGGAAAGTTCCAGAATAAATAATCAATTATAATGAAATTAACTGGGTTTACAGTCATTACCATACCACGATTGTCTGCACCGTCTTTTAATGAAAGCCAAATGCACCTCACATAAGGTTTTTATTTATTTTTTAAGCAAGGAGAAATAATTAGATGTTATATTTTGATATTAATGAATATAAAGATAGGATTAAAAAAACAAAAAAAAGAATGGAAACAGAGGATATTGATGTTTTATTTATTTCGCAGCCAGCAAATATGAATTACCTTACTGGTTATGATGGTTGGAGTTTTTACGTTCATCAGGGTGTAATTGTATTATTAGACAAAGAAGAGCCAATTTGGGTCGGCAGAGCTATGGATGCCAATGGGGCTAAAATAACTACGTTTCTTAAAGATGAAGATATAAAAGGTTACCCTGATGATTATGTCCAATCGAAATTAAAACACCCGATGCAATTTGTTGCAGATATAATTAAGGAAAAAGGATGGGGGAATAAAACGATCGCAGTTGAAATGGACCAATTTTATTTTACCCATCGTTGTTATTTAGAATTAGAAAAAGCTCTGCCTAAAGCAAAATTTAAAGATGGTAATCTTTTAGTCAATATGGTAAGGATGATAAAATCTGAAAAAGAAATTACGTTTATGAAAAGAGCAGGTGAAATTGCTGTAAAAGTTATGCAAGCGGGTATAGATTCTGTTAATGTCGGGGTTAGGGAATGCGATACGGCAGCAAATATTTCTTATGCCCAAATAAAGGGCACTAAGGAATATGGTGGTGATTATCCGGCTATAGTACCTTTGATGATGGCAGGTGAAGGAACAAGTTGCCCTCATTTGACCTGGTCTGATAGAAAGTTTAAGAATAATGAAGCTATTCTTTTAGAATTGTCTGGGGTATATAAACATTATCATGCACCTATTGCAAGGACTATTTATCTTGGCAATCCGCCCGAGATAATGAGAGAGACTGCAGATGTTGTAATAAATGGATTGGCTAAAACACTGGAATTTATTAAACCAGGAGTTACCTGTGAAGAAGTAGAAGCAAAGTGGAGAGATGCTATTTCCCACTCAACTGTTGTTAAGGAATCACGTTTAGGGTATTCAATTGGCTTGAACTATCCACCTGACTGGGGCGAACAAACTTTGAGTCTGAGGCCGGGCGATAAAACTATTTTACAGCCAAATATGACCTTCCACCTTATACCAGGCATTTGGTATAAAGAAGTTGGGTTTGAAGTAGACGCGTCAATAAAGATTACTCAAAACGGATATGAATCGTTATACGATTTTCCCATGGAACTTTTTACAAAATAACTCTCTATATTTCGAAAAAATTAAAAGAGAGATAGAGGCATATGTTATATAAAGCCAAAAAAGGACAGGCAAGTTACGGTGAGGCCATAGGAATTCTTTTATTGGATACATCATTCGCCCCTTATATTCCAGGTGATGTGGCTAATGCCACTACTTATTCTTTCCCGGTAAGATTTAAGGAGATATCTGGTCTTACTGTTGAGAGAATATTTAATAAAGATACTACATTTTTAAATCAGTTAACTGAAGCTGGTAAAGAATTGGTAGAACATGGAGTAAGAGCTATTACGGGGGATTGTGGATTTATGGCTTTGTTCCAAAGAGAAGTGGCCAACCGATTAGAAGTTCCCGTATTTTTATCCAGTCTTCTTCAGTTACCTTTCCTGACAAGAATAATTGGTGAGGGACAAAAAATTGGGATAATTACGGCAAATTCAAAGATACTTGATGATGCTTTATTAAAAGAAGTGGGCATTAAAGATATGAATTCTGTCTATATCAAAGGAATGGAAGAGAAAGAATATTTTAGAAAAGCAATTATCGAAGAAGTTGGCTGGCTTGATTCCGAGAAGGTAGAAAAAGAAGTGGTGTATGCAGCCAAGGAAATGGTTAAAAAAGACCCGAGAATAAAGGTAATTTTATTAGAGTGCAGCTGTCTGCCTCCATATGGGGCGGCAGTTCAAGAGGCAGTAAATCTTCCGGTTTTTGATTATATCACTATGATAAATTATGTCTATTCAGCTGTTGTTAAGAAGAAATATGAAGGTTTTATGTAGTTTAAAACCTAATTTTTTTATTATGGAGGGATAATATTAAGTAATACATATGAATATAAAAAAGAAAATAACAAGTCTAAAAGATGAATTAATTAAATTAAGAAGAGATTTTCACAAAAATCCCGAGCTAGGATTTAAAGAATATAGGACTTCAAAAATTGTAGCAAATTATCTTGAAAAATGTGGATTAGATGTAAAAAGAGGTATTGCAAAAACGGGTGTTGTTGCCCTGCTTAAAGGAAATACCCAGGGACCTACTTTACTCTTGCGTGCCGATATGGATGCCTTACCTATCCAAGAAGAAAATGAGGTACCTTATAAATCCATAAATAATAGAATAATGCATGCCTGTGGGCATGATGCTCACACCGCTATACTCTTAGTAGCCGCGAAAATTCTTTCTGATTATAAGGAGAAAATAAAAGGAAATATTAAATTTGTCTTTCAGCCTAATGAAGAAGTTGGTGGGGCAAAAGTAATGGTAGAAGAAGGAATTCTTGAAAATCCTCAGGTAGATGCTGCGATGGCTCTACATTTATGGACGCCATTGGAAAGCGGAACAATTGGAGTGGTAGCTGGTCCTGTAACAGCAACTCTCGATATCTTTAACCTTAAGATTGAAGGGGAAGGGGGACATACAGGTTATCCGGAAAACGCAGTGGACCCAATTGTTGCATCCGCTAATATTATTCAGGCTATCCAAACCATACAGACAAGAGAAATAAGCGCGTTAAAACCGACTATTATTATGTTTACTAAAATAAAAAGTGGAGTAAAATCTAATATTATACCTGATAAAGTTAGCTTAGAAGGAACAATGAGATATTTGTACAAAGGTGGAGAGAAGAATGAAGAGAAACTGGAAAAAAGATTTGAAAGAATAGTAGAAGCTATTTGTAAAACTTATAGAACGAAATATAAATTGAAATTTTATAATGAGAATCAGCCAGTTATTAATGAGCTTAATATGACAAAATTGGTAAGATCTACAGCTGAAAAAGTTTTGGGGAATATTGATAGAATTATACCTTATATGTCTACTGCTGGCGAGGATTTTTCTGAATTTGCAGATAGGGTTCCGAGTGTCTTCTACTTTGTTGGAGCTGGCAGCATAGAAAAAGAATCCCATTACCCTCATCATAATCCGCGTTTTAATATCGATGAGGATGCAATGTTAATTGGACTCGAAATGCATGTTCGCAGTGCGTTAGAATTTTTTAATAAACAGCAAATGATTAATTTTAATACAGAGTAAAATAGTAAAAAACAAAACTCAGGAGGCGCCCAAATGAAATCAGATTTACAGATAGCCCAGGAAGCAAAACTAAAACCGATTACTGAAATTGCCAAATCAATCGGAATCAAAGAAGATGAATTAGACCTCTACGGAAAATACAAAGCCAAAGTCTCTCCCGATATCTTAAAGAGGTTAAAAGATAGACCTCAAGGTAAATATATAGTTGTAACTGCCGTTACCCCTACACCTTTAGGTGAAGGTAAGACTGTAACTTCCATCGGATTAGGCCAGGGGTTAGCTAAAATAGGTAAAAAGGTAGTTAACACCTTACGTGAACCCTCGATGGGTCCGGTCTTCGGGATTAAAGGAGGGGCAGCTGGAGGAGGATATTCCCAGGTAGTCCCCATGGAAGACTTAAATCTCCATTTTACCGGAGATATCCATGCAGTCGGAGCAGCCAATAATCTGCTCTGTGCCATGTTAGATACCCACCTACAGAAAAAAAACAAATTAGGCATAGACATCCATAATATTAATATTAACCGGGTAGTGGACATCTCAGATAGAGCCCTCCGTCATATTGTTATCGGTTTAGGCGGAAGGGTTAATGGTATCCCCCGGGAAACCGGTTATGATATCACTGTTGCCTCAGAAGTTATGGCTATCCTCTCTTTAGCTACCGATGTCTTTGATCTTCGAGAAAGATTAGGTCGGATGACCGTAGCCTATACCACTGATGGTAATCCCGTAACTGCCGAAGACCTAAAAGCTGCCGGTGCCATGACTGTTCTTTTAAAAGATGCCTTAAAACCAAATCTCATCCAGACCTTAGAACACGGTCCCTGCCTGATGCACTGTGGCCCTTTTGCCAATATCGCCCATGGCAATAATTCAGTTTTGGCAGACCTAATAGCCTGTAAATTAGCTGATTATGTAGTAACTGAATCAGGATTTGGTGCAGATATGGGTTTCGAGAAGATGTGTAACATAAAATGCCGCACCAGCGGCCTGAAAGTAGATTCAGCAGTAGTAGTATGTACAATAAGAGCATTAAAGATGCACGGTGGTGCTATAAAGGTAGTAGCCGGAAAACCCTTGGATCAAGAAACGCTATCACAAGAAAATTTAGAGGCAGTAGCCAAGGGTTGTGAAAACTTAGAAAAACACATAGAAAATGTCCTCTTACACGGAGTACCTCCCATAGTAGTTATCAATCGCTTCCCCACTGATACCCCGGCTGAAATTGAATTAGTTAAAGAGAAGGCTTTAGCTGCCGGAGCAACTGCTGCTGTCACTCATGAAGTCTGGGCCAAAGGAGGAGAAGGGGCAATTGAATTGGCTGAAGCTGTAGTAGAGGCTACTAAAAAGCCTACTAACTTCCATCATCTCTACTCCTTAGATTTATCTATCAAAGAGAAGATTGAGACTATCGCCACCAAAATTTACGGTGCAGAGGGAGTTGACTATGCTGCCTTAGCTGAAAAAAAGATTAAATTATTTACCGAAGTAGGTTTCGA
>DPXH01000108.1:0-1362 GCA_003527405.1 Candidatus Sediminicultor tertius
AGAAAATTTTTTAAATTTCCTCCTTGAGGGAGAGGATAAGCTCTATATTTCTCCTCCCACTTTAAGGGGGAGGATTAAGGTGGGGGTGTTCTTTTAAATATTATGAAAAAGGTACCGGTTGAAAAAGCGATAGGGATGATGTTGTGTCACGATATTACCCGGATTACCCCCGGGGAATTTAAAGGAAGGGCCTTTAAAAAAGGCCATATTATCCAGAAAGAAGATATAGAGAAATTATTGGAATTAGGGAAAGAACAGATATATGTATGGGAACCGAAAACCGGAGAAATTCATGAGGATGAGGCGGCCCTCCGTATAGCGCAAGCAGTCTCAGGGGAAAACATAAATTATGATGAACCCAAAGAAGGGAAATCTACTTTAAAATCGACAGAGAGAGGATTGTTAAAGATTAACTCTAACCTTTTATACCGGATAAACTCTATTAAGGATATTTCCATAGCTTCTCTTCCCCAGAATTTTATAGTAGAAAGAGGTCAAAAATTAGCAGGGGTAAGGATTATTCCCCTGACTACCAAAGAGGAAAATTTAACTCAGTTAGAAGATTTATGTCAGAAAAAAGGGAAGGTCTTTGAAATTAAAAAATATAAAAAGCTAAAAGCCGCCCTGATAACTACCGGCAATGAAATATATAAAAAAAGAATTCAGGATAAATTTGGGCCGGTAATGAGAAAGAAATTAGAGTTTTTTAAGGCCCAATATCTGGGCCAGACTTTTTGCCCCGATGATATAGAAGAGATTAAAAAGGAAATTTTACATTATAAGCAGCAAGGGGCTGATTTAATAATACTGACCGGAGGGATGTCCGTAGACCCTGATGACCTTACTCCCGGGGCGATAAGAGAGAGTGGAGCTAAAGTAGTAACTTATGGAGTGCCGGTTCAACCCGGGAATATGTTTATGATGGCTTATCTGGGGGATACTGTTTTATTAGGAGTTCCCGGTTGTGCCATGTATTACAGGACTACTGTTTTAGATGTAGTGCTGCCCCGGATTTTTATAGGAGAAGTTTTAAATAAAGAGGATTTTATAAAGATGGGAGAGGGAGGATTTTGTTTAAATTGCGAAGTTTGCCGTTATCCCCAATGTTTTTTCTGTCGGTAAAATAAGGAGGAGAGAGAAGAAGATGGATTTTTATAAGGATATAAAGGAGAGATTTTTTACTCTAATTAAAGAGAAGGATCTAATGTCTTCAAAAGTAGAAGTAGTAAGTGCCCGGACATTAACCCCCCAAGAAGTTATCGGAAAACCGGAGCGGGATGATTTTCCTTTATTAAAAGGGAAGGAAGTAATGCTTCAAGCAGATTTTAAAGGAAGCCTGGGGCAGGCCTTTACTGATATGCC
>DPXH01000108.1:1764-3138 GCA_003527405.1 Candidatus Sediminicultor tertius
TTAAATGCTGTTTTGCGATACCTAAATTATATTTCCAAAACAGTTCACTGCAAAGATAAAGAACCGGGAGAATGCGCTGCTCACCTGGTAGATTATATCAAAGAGCGATTTGGTAATCCCCGCATTGCTTTTATCGGGATGCAGCCGGCTATGGTGGAGGCCTTAACAGCTCAATTTAAAATTAGAGTGGTTGACCTGGATGTAGATAATATTGGTAAAAGAAAAGCAGGAGTGTTAATAGAGAGTATTTCCAAAACGAAAGGAATTTTATCCTGGGGGGATATAGTTTTGGCTACAGGTACTACTGTTGTAAACAATACTTTGCCTTCCCTTTTAATTGAAAAACCGATTATATTTTACGGAGTTACTATTAGCGGGATTGCCTATCTTATGGGATATGAACAGTATTGTTTTTGTGGCCATTAAAAAGTAAAAGGAGGATAGAGTAAGTATGAAGATTATAGAAGATATTATCTCCAGCATAGAAAAAGATGCTCGAGATATTTTAGTTAAAGAAGTACGTATAGGACCTTTCTGGACCGGAGTTTGGAGTAAATATGGTGGATTAGCTTCTACTACTTTTACCCATGAACCGACAATGCCTCCTCCTATAAAAGAAGCAGGAAATTTAACCCAAAAATCGGTATTAGAACTTTGTAATTATGCAAATTCTGATTGTCTGTTGCAGGCTTCTGTTGGTATGGCGGCTATTAATTCTACTTTAGAAGTTGATTTGAATAAATGCCAGAATATTAATGCAGCAGAAGTACTTTATGAAAAAGGGAAAAATAAAAAAGTAGTAATAGTGGGACATTTTCCTTTTGTTAATGAATTGCGTAAATTTACTAAAAAACTTTGGGTAGTAGAGAGGAAACCTCAAAGTGGAGATATCCCTGCCAGTGAAGCAAAACGGGTAATTCCTCAAGCTGAGGTTATTGCTATTACTGGCACTGCTTTAATTAATGGTACTATAGGAGAACTTTTATCCTGGTGTCCAAAGGAAAGTATGGTTATGATCTTAGGAGCAACTACGCCTCTTTCGCCGGTGTGGTTTGATTACGGAGTAGATTTAGTTTCCGGAACAAGAGTAACTGATCCTGAGCTAATGCTTCGCCTTGTTTCGGAAGGGGTAGTCTTTAAACAGATTCATGGTAGAGGAGTAAAATTACTTACTATTCAAAAAGAAAATTACTAAATTATTAAAGTTTAAAAAGAAAGTCAAGAGATTAAAATTAAATAAAAAAGGAGAAGACAAATTTTGAAAAGAATATCTATTTTATTAGTAATAACATTATTGATTTTTGTTTCTGTTTTTATAGTAGGGGAATGTGTTTCAAAAGAAAAGGCTTCTCTCGGTATGGCAGTAGAATTTAT
>DPXH01000052.1 GCA_003527405.1 Candidatus Sediminicultor tertius
TATATTTTGTTTTCAGATATTATTTTTAAATCTTCTACCCTCATCATTAAAGGGACGGCTCCTTCTCAATTCAAAGTAAAATTTACATCTATTAGCATTACATATACTTTGCGACCACTCAACAATGTTATTATTAATATCGTAACTTATTCTCTCCATTAATAAACCGGCAGAACCAACCGGTATCTTCAGATATTCACTCTCCAGAGGGTTAATCAAAATTGCCTGGATAATCTCTTTTCCATATTCAAGCTGAATATTATATTTATTTTCTAAAATTGTATAAATTGATTTATTATTAAGATCTATACTGATCAAGTTTTGACAATATTTTTCCGGAAAGTAATTCTTTTCAAAAATCCAGGGTTCTTGATTACCATACCTTATTCTCTCTATATAATAGATATTTTCACCAATGTTAACATTCAATTTTTCAGAGATGGATTTAGTGGCCAAGATTCTTTCTTTCCTGATAATTTTGGTCGAGGGTTCAAATCCCTGTTTTTTCACATCTTCGGTAAATCCGGAAAGCTTGCTTATTTTGTGTTCTACTTTAGGAATAGCCACAAAGGTTCCTTTACCCTGAATTCTGTAGAGAATATTTTTCCTTACCAGGTCATCAAGGGCACTTCTGATGGTAATTCTACTCACCTTATATATCTTGGAAAGTTCTCTTTCTGAAGGAATTTTCTCATCGTAAGACCATTCTCTATTATTGACTTTATTTTGAATAGCTCTTTCGATTTGCACATGTAAAAGAGGATTATTGTTTAACATCTAAAACCTCTGCCCTCCAATTTGGAAGTGGTTATAACCACATAACCATTATAAAATAAAAAAAATAAAAAGTAAAGGCTTCCGGGTACATTTTTTAGGTAAAATAACAGTACTATTTCTCAATATTATAGAAAAATATTCAATATGTTTGTATTACCGATTCAAATTAACTTATCCACCGGATATAGCAACAAATAAATAGTATTCATCATCATTATTTATCTTTTGTTTTAAACTCACCGTATTAAGTTGGCCCTTCCTGGCAAGGTGTATATAGGAATTTAGTTCTCTCTTATCATTAAAAATATATTTTTCAAAAGATTGCCCATATATATCTATAAGATGAAAAAGTAAATCTGATAATACTGCTTCATCGTTTAACCTGATTCTTTCTTCGCTTTTACTGGTTATTCCCCTAATAATATTAAAATATTTTACCAAAACTTCTTTTGCCATTTTCTTACTTCCTATTTTACAAAGTCTCCTGTGGGGACACGATGCATCATGCTTCTATATTACCATTTTGTTTGATTTTTGGGTTGCAATCATTTAATAACTTTGCTATTTCTTTTATAAACTCAAAGCATCTCCTTCGAAAATGAGTAACTCTGGAAATTCAAGATAATATTTTAATTGCTTTAAAAATTTTACTGCTATCACTCCGTCAATCAACCGATGGTCAACTGAAAGGGTGAACTTCGCTATAGGACGAATCTCTAACCTATCCTTGTTTCCTTCTTCAATCACAACTGGTATCTTTTTGGCAGCACCTACTGCCAATATCGCTGCTTCCGGAGAATTAATAATTGAAGTAAATTGTTCTATACCATACATTCCTAAATTAGAAACAGTAAAAGTTCCTCCTTTATAATCATCAGGAAGTAATCTGCCTTCTCGAGATAGCTTAACAAGATCTTTTATCTCCTTAGAAAGAGCTAATAAGCTTTTCTTATCTGCATTTCTCACTACCGGGACTATCAGTCCCTCTTCCAAAGCGACTGCCACTCCGATATTTATATCTTTGTAATAAATAATCTCTTCACTAATTAAAGAACAATTTATTTTTGGCTGCTCGGATAATGTTTTAGCTGCAACAAAGACTATAAAGTCATTTAAGGATATATTAGGGGTGGATGTCTTTTTAAAAGAATCTGTTAATTTCTGAATTTTAGACATGTCTATAGAAGTAGTAAAATAAATATGGGGCGCAGTAAATTTACTTTTAGAGAGTCGATCCCCAATTATCTTGCGCATTCCGGTAAAAGGAATTCGCTTGCCAATATCCTTACCGAATTTATCTTCATCCTGTTCCGTTAGATTTTCTTTTTCAAAATTATTTAATTTTATATATTTTTCTATATCTTTTTTTATAATTCTTCCTCCCGGTGCGCTCCCTTTAACTTTATCTATATTGACTCCCATTTCTTTAGATAAACAATCAGCATAAGGAGATATTTTTTCATTACCGTAATTTTCTTCTTTTAAAATAGGCATATTATTCTCGCGTAGATATCTTTTTACATCTTTCTTTAAAATTCTTGCTCCCTGTCCCGTCCCTTTTATCTTGCTAATTTCAATATTTGCTTTTTTAGCATATTTTATAGCTACTGGAGAGGCTTTTATTTCTCCGGTAAATATAATTTCAGATTTGCTGCTTCTATTATCTTCCTTTGCGTCTGATATGTTTTCATCTTTGCTTTTTTCCCTTTCCCCTACTTCATCTTTCTCTTTACCGATATCTATTTTTTCACCTATTCTCCCGATTACTCCTAAAGGAGTTAAAATAGGGGCAGTCTCTCCTTCGTGAACGTATATTTTTAATAAAATCCCGCTTATGGGCGATTCTACCTCATTGACAATTTTTTCTGTCTCAATTTCGAGTAATGATTCGCCTTTCTCTACCCGCTCACCCTCCTTGAACAACCACTTCACTATTGTCCCTTTTTGCATAGACAGGCCTAACTTGGGCATCTTTATTACTTCAGCCACTTACATTCCCCCTCCTCTCATTCTCTCAGCAGCTAATTGGACTGCTTCAATTATCTGTTTATACCCTGTACAGCGGCAAAAATTACCGGAAATAGCTTCCTTAATTTCTTCTTCAGTAGGACTTGGATTATTCTTTAATAATACCAATGAACTTAAAATCATTCCAGGAGTACAAAATCCACACTGTACCGCACCCGTCTCCATAAAAGCCTCCTGTAAAGGATGTAACTCGCCTTTTGGTCCTTCTAATCCTTCAATAGTGATTATTTCTGCCCCTTCAGCTTGCCCAGCTAAAATCATACAAGAACAGACATTTTTACCATTCATAATAACAGTGCAAGCACCACATTCGCCGATAGCACATCCCTCTTTTACCCCGGTTAATCCTAAATCATCTCTTAAAACATCCAATAGACGTTTATTAGAAGCAATAAATAATTTATAATCCTTATTATTAACCTTAATATTAAGTTCTATCTTCCTATTAGCCGCCAATTATTCCACCTCCACTATCCCGTTTAAAACTCTGTCAATTAATGACTTAACTACTGGCTCCTTATATTCCGTAGACCAGCGATAGCCAGATTTATTAATCATCTCTTCTGCAATTTTTTTTCCAGCTTTTTGAATCAAGTCTTGTGTGGGTAGTTTCCCCAATAATAAATCTTCAGCATCTTTGAATCGCTCAGGGATAGGAGTTAAAGAACCAACAGATATCCTTATGTTTGTTATCTCTTTATTCTTGTTTTGCTGAGCTACAACAGCAATATTCATTCGAGATTTATCTACTGCATTTCTTCTTGCCAATTTAATAAAATTAGATTTTGCACCAAGAGGTAATTTTTCAAAATAAATTTCACATACTATTTCATCGCTTTTAAGATTTACTTTATTTGGTCCTTCAAATACATCTTTTAAAAACATCTTTCTTTTTTCTTTACCTTTTCTTATTACTAATATACTATCTAATACTATTAAAGCTGGAATAGTATCAGCAGCCGGAGAAGCAGTAATAATATTACCAGCTATAGTCCCCTTATTTCTAATTTGTGGCGAACCTACTACCGAAGATGCCATAGACAGTACCGGTGCATATTTTTTAATTAATTTATTGTTTGCAATTTCAGCATGCCTTACCCCCGAGCCAATTCTTATATATTTTCCCTCTTCTTTAATATAGTTTAATTCTTTTAAATTGCTAATATCTATAATAATTTCCAAACAATTTGGTAATTTTTCTTCCCTTAAAGCAATAATTAAATCAGTCCCTCCGGTAATTAATTTTGCTCTATCTTTATATCTAACTAATAAATCACAGGCTTCTTCTAAATTATCAGGTCTAATAAAATTAAAATTTTGCAAATATTCTCCTCCCTCTTTATTTTCTCAACGTTTTACCTAATAATACTCTTTCTAAATTTAAAGGAAGTTCTCTAATTCTTTTACCGGTAGCATTATACAGAGCATTAGCTACCGCTGGCGCCATCAATTCTATTCCGAGTTCCCCTACACTTTTTGCTCTAAAAGGACCAACCGGATCATCGCTTTCATAAATAGTAACTTCCATCTCCGGCATATCAAACGAACTTGGTATTAAAAAATCATCATAATTTTTAGTTTCCAAATATCCGTCTTTATTCCTTACTTCCTCTATAAGTGCATAGCCTAATCCCTGCAAAATTCCTCCATAAAACTGACCTTTAACAATTTGGGGATTAATAGCTCTACCAATCTCATAACCGGCAACAATCTTCTCAACATTAATTTTGCCTGTTTGCGTATCTACATTAAGCTCAATCACCGATGCACCATACGAATAGGTTGGGTAAGCATTGCCCCTTCCGGTTTCTGAAGATAATTTTTCCGGTCCCGGGGTGTACCACCCTTGAGCACTTAAAGAAAGCCCTTGTCCCTTCAGACATTCTTCTACTACTTCTTTAAAGGTTAATTTCCTACTCTTATCAAGTCTATTAAAAATAAAGTTATTTTCACTAACAAGGTCAATTATATTGCAATCCAACATTATAGCCGCTCGCTTATGCAGCCTATCCAATAATTTTCGGGCAGCAATAAGCATGGCATTTCCACCGGCAAGAGTACCGCGAGAAGCAACGGTAGGGCCGCAATCTAAAGTTACCGAGGTATCGGTATTGCAAAAAGTAATTCTATCCAGAGAGACTCCCAAAACTTCAGCTACAATTTGAGCATGGGCGGTTCTCATTCCCTGACCCATTTCCACCAACCCACTCTGAATAAGGATACTTCCATCTATATCAATAGTAACTGTAGCACTTGCGGAATCAATACCTTCTCCCCCTAATCCTGCCCCTCTAAAAGTACAGGATAAGCCAATACCTTTCTTAATCGGATTGAAACTTTCTCTTTCTTTAATATATTTTTTCCTTTTAGATTCAAAATCTGTTTTTTTACAAACATTATTGATCATCTTTTCTAAGGGAGCGGGTATTTTACCGGGAAGTAAAATTTGCCCTGTTCCCAATTCGTCCCCCGGTTTTAAACAATTCTTTATTCTTATCTCTTGAGGGGATATGTTTAGCTCTTCCGCTAATTCATCAATTAAAGATTCATTGGCAAATACTATTTGGGGAGCTGAAAATCCCCTATATGCCCCACCATATACGGTATTGGTATAAACGCCATAAATATCTGTTTTTATGTTTGGAATTGCATATGGTCCAGCAGCGTGAATTGAGGCTCTCCAATTAACAAACATCGCTTTATTATTATAGGCACCACCTTGTGTATAAACGTTATTTTCGACAGCTACTATAGTCCCATCTCTCTTGGCCCCTATTTTATACTTAGCTTTGGAAGCATGTCGCTTTGAGCTTTCTAAAAAACTCTCCTCTCGAGTCAAGACCATTTTTACCGGGCGACCGGTTTTCATGGCAATAATAGCACTACGGGCGGCCATCAGCATAACTGATTCATCTTTTCCCCCAAAACTGCCTCCGATAGTGCTCTGAACCACTTTGACTTGATTAATCTTCAGACCCAAAACAGTAGCCACATTTGTCCTTATTGAATAGGGGTTCTGAATGGAACCGTGAATCTCAACACCCACTTTATATGGATCAGGTATTACAATAATAGCTTCCGGTTCGATATAGGCCTGATCTACAAATTGAGTTTGATAAGTTCTTTCTAAAATAACATCTGCTTCTTTAAAACCCTTTTCTATATCTCCCGACCGCAAAAGATGATGAGAATGTTCTATTAAATTATCCTCTATTTCTGAATGTACTTTTCCATTATTTTTATCAATAGCTTCTTTTATATTAAAAACACCGGCTAATTTCTGATATTCTACTTTTATTAATCTAACCGCTTTTTCAACAATTTCTCTGCTTTCTGCCGCAACTGCCGCTACTCCGTCACCGATATACTTAACTTCATCTTTCGCTAACACCGGAAATTTGCCAAACATAATATTGTTTCCCGGTACATCCTCTGCGGTAATAACCGCTACTACCCCTTCCAATCTTTCTGCTTCCCTGGTATCTATTTTCAATATTTTTGCATGGGGATATTTACTGTATACTGTTTTTGCATACAGCTGATGTGTAAGATTTAAATCTGCGCCATATTTCGCTTTGCCTGTAACTTTTTCATAAGCATCTATTCTTTTAACCGATTTATTAATAATTTTATACATAACAATAATTAGTGCCTCCTAATATAAAGCCGATTCTTTCCCTTTTAAAAACTTTCCTCCGCCTCTTTCTCCGTAAAATCTATTATTATTCACGATGATTTTACCCCTTAAAATAGTTGTTATCGGATATCCTTTTACCTTAAAGCCGCTAAATGGCGTATAACCAGCAGCCGTATGCTGCCCGGAATCAGAAATAATAATCTCCTTTTTAGGATCAAAAATAACTAAATCAGCATCAGTTCCTACCTCTAAACTGCCTTTTTCCGGATAAAGCCCAAATATTTTAGCGGGATTAGTAGATAATAAATTTACCATATTCTTTACATTAAAATAACCTCTCCCTACCCCGTAACTATAAGCTAAGGGTAACAGTGTTTCTGAACCGGGAATACCAGCTAAAATACCCAAACAGTTACTGGAAAGGAATTTTTGTTCAGTTGTATAGGAACAGTGATCAGTGTCAATAACTGAAATATATTTATCTTTAAGTGCTTCCCATAAAGCTTCGTTATCCTCTTTATTCCTTAACGGAGGAGTCATAAAATATTTCTGGGCATCCTCTTTTTTAAGTAAATCTTCAGTCAATAATAAATAATGGGGTGTAGTTTCAGCAAATATTTTCCCTCTGTTTTTCTTAATCTCCTTTAAGGCTCTATAGCCTTCTTTTGAAGATAAGTGAGCGATATAAATCGGCATATCCAATAATTTAGCCATATCTCCTATCTCTTTAATTGCACTATACTCAACCTCCGGAGGGCGTAAAAAAGTATGATAATAAGGGGGAAATTCTTCTCTATCTTTATATTTAATTTTAATTTGGTCTATCATTTCATCATCTTCGGCATGAACAGTAACTAATAACTTTAAATCCCTGCTCATCTTTAACAACTCAAGCCAATTTCCTTTGTCCAGCATAGACCCGTCTTCTTTGTAAGTAGTAAATAACTTTAAACTGCTTACGCCCCCATCTTTTAACTCTTCTAAATCTTCTTTTATATTATGATATAGGGAGCAAACCGATTGATGAAGGGAATAATCGATTGCCGCATTTCCCTTAGCCTCTTCCTGTCTATTAATAAAAGCTTCAATTATTGAATGACCTTTTTGCTGTTCCGCGTAGTCTATAAAAGTGGTTACTCCTCCAAAAGCTGCCGATATACTTCCGCTGTAAAAATCATCAGCGGTAACATTATCAGGCGGGGATTTCATAAAATAATGAGTATGGGCGTCAATTATTCCGGGAAATATATATTTACCCTCAGTATCTATTATCTTAGTTTTTTCGGGAATTTCTCCGGATAAAAATTCATCCTTTACGGCTATTATCTTTTCACCCTCGAGTAGAATATCTTTTTCTGCCATCTCTTCAGCTGTCACTAATACACCATTTTTTATAAGTATGCTCATGGTAATTCTTTCTAATCCCCTTTACTAAAATAATTTTTTAATCTATCTTTAATCGCAATTATGTTTTGTAACTTTTATATTATATTTTATTTTTTAAATCATTAGTTAACTCTTCCAATCCTAACTCTTTAAGCTTCTCTGCGGTGGGAACGCCATCTTCATTCCAGTTTCTTAAACGGTAATATCTATCTAACATATATTTTAAATTAACCGTTAATCCCTTTTTTAGTGGCTCTCCTGTCTCTAAATCATATATTGTAGCCCCTTCTTTTAAGAAACGAACAGGCAATTGATCATCTTTCCGGCCAAGACCATGACGATAATTATACATCCGCTCTATATTAACAATTCTTTCGCCAATTTTAATAAGACTTTCCCCATCACAATCGAAACCAAGCAACTCTTCTACCCCACGTGCTATATCTTCCGGGTAGAGGGTGAAATTTTCTGTGGTAGAGAATTTACATACCCCCAGGGCATCAGAGATAGCACAATAGGCTTCTGTAAAAACCACCATATCCGGTTTATACGTCTCATCGGTTCTTTCTAAAATCTTGGGCATGCATTCAGGGAAGAACCTATTACCAACTTCTACATTACCGGTCAAATCAATGGTAGGAAGAGCATAAAGATGATCTGCCCCTCTATTAGAGGTGGAATGCCCTAAAGCCATACCCTTGCAAATTCGAGGTTCTTGCCTGGGGATTTCCAAACCTTTTACGTGCATAGCATATTTTTCTGCTCCTCTGCCAATCCTTTCTGCTGCCCTTCTAACTCCTTCAGCTAAAAGGTCGCCCAAACCTTTACGATAAGCAATATTTTTAATTAATTCAATTATAGTTTCTTCTTTTCCCCATTCCAGATTTAATTCATCATCAGATAGTAATCCCTTTTCATGACATTCCATTGCAAAAGCAATTACAACGCCGGTAGATATAGTATCAATTCCCAATCTATTACAAAGTAAATTACCGTAAATTATTGCCTCTATATTTGCATTACCCACTAACGGTCCCAATGCAGCTAAAGTCTCGTATTCGGGCCCTTCGGTACGACATTTATAAGGACCTTCCTCTACTTTTGTAAACCGGGAACAGGCAATAGGACAGGAAAAGCAGCCCATATTTTTCTCTAAATATCTACTTAAACTTTTTGCATTTACCATCTCCGCCTTAGAAAACTGAACTAATTGATGATTTCTTGTAGGTAAATCCCCGCTGATATTTTTGGGATCGACTAACTGTGCTGTCCCCCATTTTCTAAGACTTTTTGATGCAGGATGAGTTCCTACTTTTTTCATCATTTCCAAAGCTACTTTTTTAAATTCCGCTGAATAGGGAACATTTTTACTTGCCCTAACTACTATTGCTTTAAGATTTTTGGAACCCATAACGGCTCCCATACCACAGCGGGCAGCAGCTCGTCCATAATCATTGATTACTGAAGATATTTTAACCAATCTCTCTCCTGCAGGACCGATAGAAGCAACCCGGCAGCCTTCAAAGATATTTTTTAATTCTCTCTCTGTCTCCTCTGTCGTCTTTCCCCAGTATTTTTCTCCATCAATTAAGCTTAAATTATTATCTTCTATTATTAATATTGTCGGGTTTTGAGCTTTACCCTTAAAAACCAGGGCGTCGAAACTAGCCTTCCTTAACTCCGGCCCAAAAAACCCGGAAGAGTTAGCATATCCATAAACTCCGGTTAAAGGCGATTTGGCAGTTACCGTAAATCGAGCAGCTGTCGGCCAGGGAGTTCCGGTGAAAGGGCCGGTGGAAAATATCAAATAATTTTCCGGACTAAGCGGCTCTACCTCCGGACCTACGTTGTCATAGAGAATTTTTGCCGCATATCCTCTGCTTCCTAAATATTTTTTTAGAATATTGGCAGGACTTTCTATTATTTTTATATTTTTTTCAGTTAAATCTATATATGCTGTTAAGGCCATAAATGCCTCCTCCTTACTCCACATTTCCATTTTGTTTACTTTCTGGATAATAATCATATAGATAATTTTATTTTTTTATTACTTGATAAGAAATTATCTTTCCTCTTTTAATTTTTCTACTATTTCGGCAGTTAATGTTCCTGCGGGACAGACAGATAAACATAGTCCACAGTTTCGGCATAAATCTTTATCTACCTTCATTATAGGAAAATCCAAAGTACGTGCATCATATGGACAAGCCACAACACAACCCTGACAGTTAATACAGCCACATTGAAAGCAACGTTGAACCTCTTTCCTGGCGGCATCCTCTTCTAAGCCCATTTCCACTTCGCCAAAACTAAGAACTCTATCTTTAATAGATAATAATTTTGTTTCTTCCCGCGATATATAATCATTATCTACCACTCCAAAGTGCTTACATTTTACTTCTTCTTCCTCTGGTAATTTTTCTTTTCCCTGCAAGTATATATTTATCGTTTCTGCCACTTTTTTACCATCGGCAATAGATTGAATAACTGTCCCTGGTCCCTTGACACAATCACCTATTGCATAGACACCTTCAACTTTAGTTTCACCCGTTTCTTTATTCTTTATCTCAGGTAGAAATTCGATATCTATCTTTTGGCCGGCAGCGATTATAACTACATCTGCCTTCAAAGCTTTGGAGGGTTCCCCGGTGGGCATAGGTCTTCTTCTGCCTGAACTATCCATTTCACCTAATTTTGTAGGTTTGTAGTATAATTTTTCCACATTTTCTTTTCCGATAATTTTGTCGGGAGCGGCTAAAAATATAAACTTAATTCCCTCTTCTTCAGCATAATTAATTTCCTCGATAAAAGCAGGCATATCTTCTTTTTCCCGGCGATAAACTACCGTAACTTTCTTAGCTCCTAACCTCAAGGCAGATCTTGCAGAATCAATTGCCGCATTCCCTCCTCCAATAACTGCTATCTTTTTACCATTAAAATCAAACTTGTGTCCTAAATTAATATCTCTAAGAAAGCTTATTCCGGATAATACTCCTGCAAGATTTTCTCCGGTAATATTTAATACTGAATCTCTATGTGCACCGGTAGCAATTATAATACTATCAAAACCCTGCTTTTTTAATTTTTCCCAGGAAATATCCTTACCTACTCTTATACCTGTTTTAATTTCCACTCCCATATTTTCAATTCTTTTAATTTCTTTTTTCAAAATTTCTTTGGGTAATCTATAATCAGGAATCCCCACAGCCATCATCCCACCAGCTACAGGAAGCGCCTCAAATATTTTAACCTTATATCCTAATTGTGCTAAATAAAAGGCAGAGGTCAATCCTGCAGGTCCGGAACCAATAATGGCAATTTTTTTACCATTGTCAGGTTGTATGGGCGGTAAAGGGAACTCATAACCATAATTTTCCAAAACTTGATCAGCAGCAAACCTTTTTAATAATCTAATTTGCAAGGGATCATCAATTGTAGAACGTCGACATTGTTCTTCACAAGGATGGTTACATACCCTCCCGCAAATCGCAGGAAAGGGATTGGTCAAACTAATGGTTTTGTAAGCGCCTGTATAATCGCCTTTTCTAATCTTATTTAGATATAATGGAACATCTACTCCCGCCGGACAGGCAGTCTGGCAGGGTGCATAATCAGGTTCGTAATTAAATTCTAATTTGCCAAATCTTTCTCCCTTAGGGAAATTAGGTAAAGCTGCCCCTTTTACAGCAGAAATTGAATCATAGCCTAATCCTGATAACAATACAGAGGTGTTTTTGCACAGTTTGATAAATTCTTCAATTCCTTTAAGAATTACAATAGAACATACCCCAATAGCACCGGCACCTATCATTAGATATTCAATAGCATCTTCTGCACAAGTTACTCCACCAATTCCTATTAAATTATTACAGCCATTTCGAGCAATTTCAGAAGCAATCCTCAGGGCAATCGGCCTAATGGCTCCGCCGGATAACCATCCGTAACCATCAGCGCTATACATTTCCGGTCTTGCTTCTTTAATATTAATCTTTAAAGTAGGACCAATAGAATCAATGGCGGATATAGCATCAGCTCCGGCTTCCAAACACTTTTTAGCAGTACCTACCGGATCTGGCCAATTCCCACTCATCTTACAAATTACCGGAATAGATACTCTCTTTTTTGTAGCTTCAAGCATTGGCAGTAAAGTATCTTCTGTATAAGATACCAACTCAATAAAATCTGCCCCTGCTTTTTCACAATCTTTCACTAAAGCTTCCGCTTCTGGTAAAGTATGGCCCACACTGGCAATAACTACAGCTCCGGCTTCTTTGGCCATAGGAATCTCTCTTTTAAACCAGAGGCTTGCATCACTATCAGCCCACTTTTCACAGTTAATCAAAGAATCTCTATTTATCTTGCTTATGTGACCAACAGAATTTACTGCTGCCTCTAATCTTATTGTTTTGGTTACTACTGCCCCTGCTCCTGCTTGATGAGCCTTTATCAATCCTTCTGCAGCATAAGAAAGAGGACCGGAAGATAAAATAAAGGGACTTTGTAATTTTACTCCACATAATTCTGCTGAGATATCTACTCTATTTGATTTTTTATTTTTCTCCAATTGTTACACCCCCATAAATTATCACTTTAATTTAATTTCCAAAATTTTTCCGCAGCAGTTCTAATTTCCACCTTAGTCTTTTCTTCATCAACAGTTAACAGCTCTCTGTTCTTTAAAATAAATTTGCCGTCTATCATTACATCGGCAACATCGTTTGCATTACGAAATAAAATAAGCTGGTCATAAACATTTTTTGAATTAATCGGGGTGGGTGTATCTAAATTAATAGCAATTAAATCTGCTAAACAGCCAACTTTAATAAGGCCTATATCATCTCTTCCCAAAGCTTTTGCTCCTCCATCAGTTGCCATCTTATATACGTCTTTAGCAGGCATAATCATGGGATTTTGATGATAAGCCTTATGGATTAAAAAAGCTCCGCGCATAACTTCAAAAAAGTTATTGATATAACCGTCTGTTCCCAAACCTGTTTTGATACCTTTTGCTAAAAAAGAAGGAATAGGTGCAATCCCTCCTCCCACCTCACAATTAGATAAAGGCATATGCACTAATCTTACCCCTTTTTTACTTAAAATATTTATTTCATCAGGCTCTAATTGCACGCCCTGGGAAGCAAGTACATTTGGCCCCAAAAAATTTAATTCATTATAAACTTCTACCGGCTGTTTGCCATATTTTTTTAAGGACCAATTTGGTTCATAAACACTTTCTGAGAGATGCATATGAATATCACATCCTAATTCATTAGTTATTTTTTTTGCTTGAATTAAATACTCTTTATCCGCAGTAAAGAGAGTATGTACTGACATCATTCCTTGCACTAAATTATCCAGCTTATTATTTTTTCTAATAAAATCAACATTTTCTCTTAGACCTAATTCTCCATTTTCTTTATTCAGTCTCTGGCACGCTTCAAAGGAAATAATCCCTCTCATACCTGCTTTTTGAATAACCTCAGCCTCAATGTCTAATGCACCGGGTATAGTATTAGGCCCTTCTAAAACATCCATAAATGTAGTTATTCCGCTTTTAATCATTTCTATACAAGCCCATCTGGTAGTTACCTCTACTAATTGGTGATCAAGGCGATTTTCTACAAAAGGCCACCAGAAATCTTCTAAGAAGCTCGAAAAATCATCAACAAATGTATCTACACTAATACCGTGAGCTAAAACACCATACATATGCATATGTCCGTTGATAAAACCCGGTGCTACTATTTTATTTCTAAAATTAATTATTTTGTCATCGTGTTTTATCTTAATATTTTCATCGGGAGCAACTTCGACTATTCTATTATTTTCTATCCTTACTCCCCAATTTGACTTTAAACCATCTTCTAACAGCAAATAATCACTCTTAATTATTGTATTTACCATCACCTTATCCTCTTTATCTTCAATTAATATGGTTTTTAAATTAAAATGTCTTTAGAATATTTTCTAAGGGTTGATAATCCATATCCAAGGCTTCTGCTACCGCTTTATATACTAATTGGCCTTCGTATACATTTAAACCTAAAGCAAGTGCATTATTTTCTTTTAAGGCTTTTTGGTAACCCTTATCAGCAATTTGCAGTATATAAGGTAAGGTTGCATTAGTTAAAGCATGAGTAGAAGTATGAGCAACAGCTCCCGGCATATTAGCTACTGAATAATGGATAACACCATGTTTTACAAATATTGGATTATCATGAGTAGTAGGATATGTTGTTTCTACACATCCGCCTTGATCGATGGCCACATCTACTATAACCGATCCGGGTTTCATTTCCTTAATCGTATCTTCGGTAACTAAATTAGGCGCTTTTGCGCCAGGAATTAATACTGCGCCCACTACTAAATCAGCATCTTTTATCTCATTAAATATATTATAAAAATTAGACATTACCGTTTTTACTTTCCCGAAGAAAATATCGTCTAAATAAGCCATTCTCTTTACGCTAATATCCATAATAGTTACATCAGCTCCTAAACCAATTGCCATCTTAGCAGCATTTAATCCAACTACTCCACCGCCAACAATTACTACCTTCCCCGGCTTTACTCCGGGAACACCACCTAATAATACCCCGCTACCGCCTTGAGATTTTTCTAAAAAATGAGCCCCTTCTTGCACTGATAATCTACCAGCAACTTCGCTCATTGGAACTAAAAGGGGTAAAGAACCATCTTCTAATTGAATAGTTTCATAAGCAATGGATATCACTTTCTGCTTTGCTAATGCTTTTGTTAAAGTTTTATTAGCAGCTAAATGGAGATAAGTAAACAAAATTTGACCAGGTTTAAGATATTCATATTCTACTTCTAAAGGCTCTTTAACCTTGATAATCATTTCAGAATTTGTAAAAACATCTTTTGCATTATTAATTATTTTTGCCCCCGCCTTAACATAGTCTTCATCACAAATAGCACTACCTACACCAGCATCTTTTTCAATAATAACTTGATGACCTTTGTTTACGAGTGATTTAACTCCAGCTGGGGTAATAGCTACTCTGTATTCATTATTTTTAATTTCTTTTGGTACTCCTATAATCATTATTCGACTCTCCTTATAATCCTAAAATCTCATCAATATTAGAAAGAAGATCTTTAATATCGGTAAGGGTAAGCTCGGCCATGTGGGCTATTCTAAAGGTCTTCTCTTTTAGTTTTCCGTATCCGTTAGAAATCATAAAACCTCTTTCGCCTAAAGCTTTGTTTAGGTCACCTACACTAATTTCTCTGGTATTCTTTACACAGGTTACTGTATTGGAGGCAAATTTTTCCTGAGCAAAGAGAGCAAATTTATCTTTTGCCCAGGCCCTGACATAATCTGCCATTTCTGTATGGCGGTCAA
>DPXH01000028.1 GCA_003527405.1 Candidatus Sediminicultor tertius
CTTTGGTCCGATGACCAATCATGGGAGTAGCCATCTTTTGCAAGACATCTTCAGTAACGTGGGTAGGTCCGGGAATAAAAAGTTTTTTGTACATTATTTCTTCTCCTTATTTTAATTTATTTTCGATATAATGTTAAAATATTTTGATCTTTCAATAGATTATAGACTTTAAAAAATAAAACTAATAAAAAATCCCTTACTAGCATTGATCACTTTCCTAACTAATACTAGCTGGGACTAATAATTTTTTTTCGATACTTCACCCCACCCAATTCAATAAAACTCCCTTTTAGCGAATATATCTTTATTATAACATATTTTATTTGTATTAATAACTTATTTAATTTAACAAATAATAACTACTTCGTCAAGTGATTTTTTGTACAAAGTATATTTTCAAAATCCTTTCTATTTATTTTGGGTTAACATCTATTTCTTTTTTCCAAACAATCTTTCTAAAATCAATTTATAACCATCAGCTCCATAATTTAAACACCTTTTTACCCGGCTAATAGTAGCGGAACTTGCTCCTGTTTTATGGGCAATCTCTTCATAGGTAGAGCCCTCACTTAACATTCGGGCCACTTCCAGCCTTTGACTAAATTCCTTAATTTCATTAATGGTAGCTAAATCTTCAAAAAGACAATAACATTCCTTTTCATTGTTCAAGAGTAATATTGCCTTAAATAATTGGTCGGTTAATTCATCTCTCCAGCGAGGATAATTTTCCATTTTATCACCTCATTTTTTAATTAGTCGTTAGTTGATAGTGAATAGTATTTAGTAAAGATAAAATGTTAGTTTTATACATACACTGTCTTTTTTCGCTTGTAGGGGCACAATGAATTGTGCCCTTTATTGCAATTCATAGACAGGCGAGCCTGTCCTCGTGAAAACGGGGAACACCTGTCCTACGGAAATTATAGATATATTATTTTTATCTGCGTTGACAAAAATATTATCTATAATTACTCATTTTTTTCTTCTTTCTAATTCCTCAAATATTTCTTGAGGAGAAATATTGAAATTACCTAAAGCTACTAAGGTGTGAAACCAGAGATCGGCTACTTCATATATAATTGCACTTTTTTCTTTATCCTTAAGGGCAATGATGACTTCTGCTGCCTCTTCCCCTATCTTTTTAGGTAATAAATCTTCGGGATTAGCAAGTAATTTGCAAACATAAGAATCGCTTTGGTAGTTTAATTTTCTATCTTGAATCACTTTATATAACTCATTAATAATTTCATTATCTATTTTTGATTGTTTGTTTCTGCCATCCCCTTGAGAGGATTTTACCTTTTTCGCTTTTTCTTTTTGTAAAGAGGGAGGAGGTTCGCATTTAATTTCTTCTATTTTACCACTTTTAATCTCCTTAAAAAAGCAAGAATAATTCCCGGTATGACAAGCGACCCCTTTCTGCTTTACCAAAACTAACAGAGTATCATTATCACAATCCAAAACAACTTTTTTTACCAATTGAATATTTCCCGAAGTATTACCTTTAAACCATAATTCTCTTCTACTTCTACTGTAAAAACAAGTTCTTCCTTCTTCTAAAGTTTTTTCCAAAGACTTCCTATTCATATAAGCCAACATTAAAACCTGGTTGGTATTTTCGTCCTGAATAATTACCGGGATTAACCCCTCTTTATTAAATTTTATTTTACTTAAAATTTTACTTTTATCTATTATTCTTCTCACTCTTTATTTTCTCCTTCGCCAGTCTTATTTCTACTCCCCTTTGTCCTAAAAATTCTTTAACTTTCGGTATAGAATATTCTTTTTTATGAAATATAGAAGCAGCTAAGGCGGCATCCGCCTTCCCCTTAACTAACACCTCATATAAGTGTTCTAGTTCACCGGCACCACCAGAAGCAATAATGGGAATATTAACATTTTCTGAGACCATTTTAGTTAATTCAATATCATATCCTTCCTTGGTTCCATCTTTATCCATACTGGTAAGTAGTATCTCCCCTGCTCCCAGTTCCTCCACTTTTTTAGCCCAATCTATAGCCTTTAAGTCAGTCCTGGTTCTTCCTCCATTAATCACAACTTCCCAATCAGAATCTATCTTCACAGCATCAATAGCTACCACAATAGTAGAACAGCCAAATTTCAAAGAAGCCTCCCGGATTAGGGAAGGATTTAAAACGGCTGCGGTATTGATGGAGACTTTATCTGCTCCTGCTCTTAACACGTAATATATATCTTCCAGATTTCTTATCCCTCCTCCTACAGTAAAAGGAATAAAAACTTTTTCCGCTGTCTTTTCTACTAATTCAATTATAATATTCCTCTTCTCCCAGGAAGCTGTAATATCCAGGAAAACCAGTTCGTCTGCCTCTTCTTTCTCGTAAAAAGAAGCCATTTCAATCGGGTCTCCCTCATCTATCAAATTAATAAACTTAGTCCCTTTTACCACTCGACCCTTATTTACATCCAAACAGGGTATAATTCTCTTAGTAAGCATTATTACTTCCTCTTTTATTCTTTATTTTCCCTAAGTTACCTTGATTGCATAGGAATTTCCTTTTTTCGTAAGCCCTAATTCGTATCTCGTATCTCGTGAATCGTATCTCGTGAAGAGAATAGAAATCAGGATCCAGAATGAAAAAAATGAAAACCCATCCGTAACAAGCAATATGTAATACGAGAGAAAAAGTTTTAAATTTTAAATTATGGTTTTGCACTTTTCGCTTTAAGCTTTTAACTGTAAACTGATAACTGAAAACTTGTATTTAAAACTAACGACTATTCACTATTCACTAGCGACTACTTCAAGTGCCTCTTCTAATATAATCCTCCCTTTATAAAGGGCCTTGCCGATAATAATCCCTTCCAAGCCTAAACCCTCAAGTCTCTTTAATTTTTCAATATCATCTAAGGAGGTAATCCCTCCAGAGCAAATAAGGGGAATATTAACATTTTTTAGCATTTCTTCTATGTTCTCTATATTGGGGCCTATAAGGGTTCCATCTCTCTTAATATCAGTATAAATTATTCGCCGAACACCCAATTTCTCCATCTCTCCTGCAAAATCCAGGGCATCGATAGAAAGAACATTCTGCCATCCTTCTATAGCCACATACCCCTCTCGAGCATCAATGCCTGCTATTATCTTTTCTGAAAAATCCTCAAACAGTCTCTTGGCCAGAAGTTTGTCTTTCCAAAGAATAGTCCCCAAAATTATCCGACTTGCTCCAAGGTGTATCAATCTTTTTACTTCTTTGTAACTCCTGATGCCTCCTCCTACCTGAACCGGAATACCAATTTTCTTAATGATCTTCTCCATTAAAGAGATATTAGTTAACTTACCATATCGAGCTCCATCTAAATCCACTATATGAAGCATTTCCGCCCCTTGGTCAGCCCACCTAACTGCCATCACCACTGGATCATCAGAAAATATCTCAATATCTTCAAACTGGCCTTCTCTAAGGCGTACACACTTACCTTCTTTAATATCTATCGCCGGAATAATTAACATTTGCTCAACTCTCCAAAATTTTTCAAAATTTTTAACCCTAACGTACTACTCTTTTCGGGATGAAATTGAACTCCAAATAAATTATCTTTCCAGATAGATGAAGTAAAAACCAGACCATAATCAGTCGTAGAATATATTATCTTTCGATTGTCCACTTCACAATAGTAAGAATGGACAAAATAGAAATAAGATTCATCCGGTACATCCCTGAAAATAGGATTTATATTATGATTAGAATTATGACTAAACTTTATTTTATCCCACCCCAGATGAGGACATTTTACCGAAGATGGTAATTTTTTAACTTTGCCTGAGATAATATTCAACCCTTCAAAAAAGCCTCCCTCTTCGCTAAAAGTTTGCAACAACTGCATCCCCAGGCAAATACCCAAGAAAGGCTTACCCCTCCTTGTGGCTTCAATTAATTCTTCATCTATTTTTTTATCCTTTAAAGACTTAATAGCATCCCTAAAAGCCCCTACCCCTGGAAGCACTAAGGCACTGGCTTTTTTAATCTGGTTGGGTTCATCAGTTATTACCGTTTTATACCCAACTTTAGCAAAGGCATTTTGCACACTCTTTAAATTTCCCATCCCATAATCTATTATTACTATCATTCTCTTTATTCTCCTGCACGAGTATATAGGGTCAGGTCTCAACATTTGACATAACTCGCTCCTAAATAAAATAGCCAAAAATGTTATGTCAAATGTTGAGACCCCTCTTCCCTTTTCCCAATCTTTTAATCAATAATCCCCTTAGTGGAAAGAACATCATCTATTCGATCATCTCTTCTAATTGCCTCATTTAAAGCCCGACCGAAGGCTTTAAATATTGCCTCGATAATATGATGAGAATTTTTCCCATAGATCAAATTTATATGTAAGGTCATTCCGGCATGATAAGATAGGGCTCTAAAAAATTCCTCCACCAAATTAACTTCAAAAGAACCTACTCTTTCCTGCTCAAACTGGACTTTATAGCTCAAGTATCCTCTTCCACTTAAATCTATAGCTACCTGTGCCAGAGATTCGTCCATAGGCAAGATAATAAATCCATATCTTCTTATCCCTTTCTTATCTTGCAAGGCATTCTTAATAGCCTCCCCCAGACAGATTCCTATATCTTCTACAGTATGATGATAATCTACTTTAAGATCCCCCTTAGCTTTTACTTCCAGGTCAAAAAAACCATGCCGGGCAAATAGGGTAAGCATATGATTTAAAAAATAAATTTCTGTCTGTAAATTACTTATTCCTTTGCCATCTAAATTCATTTTCACTTCTATTTCAGTTTCCAAAGTCTTTCTTTTATATTCGCCTTTTCTCTCTTTCAAAGTTATCGACACCTGCCTTTCCATTATGGTCTACTATTTTTCACTCTTTCTAACCAATCTAAAACTCGATTAACATCCTGGGCTAATAAATCCACTCCTTCATTTAAATAAAGCTTTACTGTCTCGTTTTGTAAATTAAATCCTTCTGCCAGAACTATTGCCGACAAAAACTTTGCCTTTCCTACCTCTTTATTAAAATTTTTTGCGGTAATCATATCATCCCAAATATCACCTACATAGACCCCTAATTCAGTCTTTAAACTGGTAGATAATTTTTTCAATCCTTGAGGATGAGGTTTTTCTAAACCATCATCGGCGGTGATTATCCTTCCCTTAAAGACAATATCTTCCCAACCTAATCTTTCCAGGACTACCCGGGACTCTCTTTTGGTTCTGCCAGTTAAGATGCCGATAGAAAAATTTTGCAGAAAATCTTTCTTCTTTTTATCTATGATTATTCTTTCCTGTTTTATCAGCCCATCCTTCTTAATTAATGAGGGATGAAATCCGTAAATATTAAAACAGTATTCTTCTCCAGCATAAATTTCCTGAAATATTTTGGTTATTAGATTCCTATCCCACAGACCTAATATTTTTTCTTTTATGTCTCCATCTTCTTCGATTAGATCTATTACTTTAGCCAAACCCCCTCCCGAAGGGAGTATCTCAGTGGTAAATTTTTTTATATCTGGTTCTATAAATCTAATCACATCTATGTCCCTTAAATTATTTTTTCTCGCTTTCATCAGGTAAAACAAAACCACAGCCGAAGTCAAATTCCAATCATTATTAAACCCCCCTGCCATCTTAAAATATCTAACCTCTTCCGGATTGATTAAATTTTGAGAACCCTGAAAGCGTAATATCTCTTTAAAATAAAATTGAACTGTTTGGCATACAGCTTTTCTAAAAGAATCCCGCACATCCATTAGAACGCCATCAATATCAAAGACCAGAGTATCTACCTGAGAAATTCTATCCAAAAACTTTTTATTCAAAATAATATTTTCGTTAAATAAATAATTTGAATTTAATTTTTCCGAAATTAACATTAATTAATCAACTCTTTCTTAATTTATTAGTCGTTAGTGAATAGTGAATAGTCGTTAGTAGTAAATACAAGTTATTGGTTATCAGTTTTATGTCTTCGGTATACAACTAAAAACTTAAAGCGAAAAGCATAAAATCATAATTCAAAACTTAAAACTATTTCGTACTTTTATGTCATTGCGAAGGCTGGGTCTTATTCGCAATATAAGTTTTTCTTTTGAGGAGCATAGACTTGTTCAGCCTTCTTTATTCGGTACCTGATTTAATTTAAAAAACGTTAATTTATTTTAATATATTGTTAGTTAATAGTCTAATGGAGGGAGTGAAACGACCGAAGCAACCCCTATGAATTTCTTATCTCTATCGAACGAGCATGGGCTTCCAACCCTTCTAATCTGGCTAAACTCGCTATTTTTTCGCTGGCTCGTCCCAATCTTTCTTTATCATAAAAAATTAGGCTACTCTTTTTAGTAAAATCCGCTACCGATAATGGTGAAAAACATTTTGCTCCCCCGGAAGTAGGGAGAATATGATTAGGCCCTGCCCAGTAATCGCCTAAAGGTTCTGGCGAATAAGCTCCGATAAATATTGCTCCCACATTCCTTATTTCTCCCAATATTTGCCAGGGATTTTCTATTTGCAACTCTAAATGCTCAGGAGCAAAATTATTTATAAACTCTAAAATCCTCTCTTCGTCTTCAGCAATAATTAATTTCCCCTGGTTCCTCAAGGCCTCCTGAATAATTTCCCTCCTATTTAAATCTTTCAACTCCTGCTTAATCTCTTCTTCCACTTTTTCTGCTAATAACGCAGAAGTAGTTATTAAAATTGCCGAAGCTCTTACATCATGCTCTGCTTGTGAAAGTAAATCGCAGGCCAAATATTTAGGGTTAGCTTTATCATCAGCCCAAATGAGAATTTCACTTGGCCCTGCCAACATATCTATATCCACTTTTCCAAAGACATTTTTCTTAGCCAAAGTTACATAGATATTTCCCGGGCCCACAATTTTATCCACTTTCTTTATAGTTTCTGTTCCATAGGCCAAAGCAGCTATGGCCTGGGCTCCTCCTATTTTATAAATTTCCGATATGCCTAATTCCCTGGCAGTGGATAATAAATAGGGATTTATTTTACCATCAGAAGAAGGAGGAGTTACCACAACAATCTCTTTAACCCCCGCAATAATTGCCGGTACTGCTGCCATAATTAGAGAAGAAGGATAAGATGCCCTCCCTCCGGGGACATACAAACCCACTCTCTCAATAGGATTCACTACTTGCCCTAAAATAATACCCTTTTCTTTCGTGGTAAACCAAGAATTCTCTTTTTGGTGTAAATGATATTTTTCGATTTTCTTTATCGCCTCTTTTATCACTTCCAATAAATCTTCCTTTGCTTTTTGGCTAGCCCTGTCCCGTTCTTCCTGATCGACCAATATGTCCGAGAGATTTAGTTTTACCCCATCATACTTTTCAGTAAACTCAAGAAGGGCTTTATCTCCTTCCTTTTTCACTTTTAATATAATTTCTCTAACCTTATTTTTAATATCATCTACCAAGTTATCTTCAGAATATTTATGTCTGCAGATCTCTTCTATTTTTTCTTTGTTTTTCTTATTTAAAAAAATGGTCTTTATCAACTTTTAATCAATCCCTTCTTTTGCAATATTCCAGATATTTTTTAGAAATTTATTTTATACAATAATTCTACTTATATCTATTTACTCTATGCCTTACCATTCTGCAATTTTATCTGATTCTAAAGATATAAATTTTTTAATGTTCTGCAAGAGTCTGGTAATTCTTTTATGTTTAGTTTTATAACTAATCCGGTTAACGATAAGCTGGGCACTAAGAGGAATTATCTCATCAATTATTTCTAACTTATTTTCCTCTAAAGTACGTCCGGTAGAAACTATATCAACAATCATATCTGCCAAACCTACCTGGGGAGCCAATTCTACCGACCCGTAAAGTTTAATTAATTCCACATATATCCCCTTTTCTTTAAAATAATCTGCTGCAATGCGAGGATATTTGGTTGCCACCTTTAAACGGTGCCCATTATTTTTATAATATTTTTTTTGCTCCCTCTCTTTCGGAGCAGCTACTACCATCTTACACTTTCCAAACTTTAAATCTAAAAGTTTATAAACATCTTTTTTCTCTTCTAATAATACATCCCCTCCGACAATCCCGATATCTGCTACCCCGCATTCAATATAAGTGGGATTATCTTTAGGCCTGGTAATGACAAATTTAATCTCCTCTTCCTGGTCAAAAAATGCTAATTTCCTGTTTATTTCTTTCCCACCTTTTAAATCAATTCCTACTTCTTCGAACAATCGAATAGAAGGTTTAAATAGTTTTCCACTGGGCAAAGCAATAACTAAATAGTTAGTATTAATTTCTCTACTCATAAGTTATCATTTCCTCTTTTCCTGATATTACTTCAATTCTTTTAATTTTGTTGGGTTGATTACCTTCTACTATTACCATATATTTTATTCTTTTAGATCGAGCATATTTTAAAACCTCGACAAACTCTCTCTTTCCTACCTCTAACTCTACAATTAGCCCCTTTTTTCTTAAATTTTTAGCTACTTTTAGTGCTTTTCTAAAATTCTCTTTATTGTTTTGGTAATGCACCAGGTACTGGTCAGGCTTTTCTAAATCTAAAGAATTTATACCCTCTCTCTCTAATGCCATTATCAATCTCTCTAATCCAACAGCAAATCCGGTAGAAGGTAGATTTTCCCCAAACTTTGAACAAAGTTTATCATATCTCCCTCCGCCACAGATTGGAAATCCCAGATAGTCAGTATAGCCTTCAAATATAATTCCGGTATAATAATCAAAATCACGTATAATTCCTAAATCTATCAGAACATATTCTTCTAATCCGTAATCTCTCAAAAGATTATAGACTTTTTTTATTTCTTTCAAAGCAGATAGCGATAATTTATTGTTTATCATCTTCTCTGCCTCTTCTAATACTTCCTCTCTTCCTCTTAAAGTAGGCATTTTTAAAATTAATTCTTTTTCTCTATCTTTTATATCTTCAAAAGACAATATCTTTTCCAGTAATACAAAATCTTTATTTAAAATTGCTTCCTTTATTTCCAATTTTCTCTTTTCTTCGGCTTTTATCGATTGCATAATCCCGTTAAAAAAATTAATATGCCCTATATCTATAAAAAAATTTTTGAGTCCGCTATTTTTTAAACACTCCACTACTAAAGCAATAACTTCTGCATCTGCTTCTTTATTATTTACTCCAATTAACTCTACTCCTGCCTGGCAAAACTCCCTCTGGCCTCCTACTTTAAAAACATCATACCTAAATACATTGCCCATATAATAAAATCTTAATGGTTTAGGCTCCTGTTGCATTTTAGTGGAAGTTACTCTGGCGATGGGGGTGGTCATCTCCGGACGAAGGGCAATAATATTACCTTCTCGGTCAAAAAATTTGATCATTTCTTTTTTCATGATTGAGCCTGCGCCCCTGGCTAATATATCGTAAAACTCAAAGGTAGGAGTAATTATTTCTTGATAACCCCATTGGATAAAAATCTGACTTATTTTATTTTCTAATAATCTCCTCTTTAAAACTTCCTCTGGCAGCAAATCATTTAAACCTTCAGGA
>DPXH01000169.1 GCA_003527405.1 Candidatus Sediminicultor tertius
CCAAAACTATAGAACCTATAATTTTCTTTAATTGCTTCCTGGTATGCCTTAAAAAGAAAATCCTTTCCGGCAAAAGCTGAAGCAAGCATTAAAGGAGTCGATTTGGGAAGATGAAAATTAGTAATTAACACATCTACTACTTTGAATTTATATCCGGGATAGATAAATATATCACTCCAATTGCTGCCGCTTACAATGCCATTTTGATCAACATCAAAAGCAGATTCCAGAGTGCGAGTTGTGGTAGTCCCTACCGAAATAATCCGTCTTCCTTCACTGCGAGCTTGATTGATTTTTTTGGCGGCATCAGAAGAAATTGAATAAAACTCTGAATCCATTCTATGTTCTTCTACTTTTGAAGCTCTTATAGGTTCAAAAGTTCCTCGTCCCACGTGTAAAGTCAAATAAACTATTTCAATTCCCTTTTGGGTAAGTTCTTTTAGCAAGGATTTGGTAAAATGAAGCCCGGCAGTGGGAGCAGCAATTGAGCCATCTTGATCAGCATAAACCGTTTGGTAGTCATTTCCTGTCTTTAATTCCTCTTTAATATAAGGAGGAGTGGGCATTTGTCCTACTTTATTTAATATTTCTGTAAAATTACCCTTAAAATTAAATTGGATAAAATAACTACCTTTTTTTTCGTTCTTACCCTCTACTATCCCCTCTAATTCAGGCCCAAAGATTAGTTTAATACCTGAATGGACAATCTTTCCTGGCTTTACTAAAACTTCCCAATATCTATTCTTTATAGATTTAAGAAGTAAAACCTCTACTTTTCCTTTGGTTTTCTCTTTAAAGCCATATAACCTTGCTGGCAAAACCCTGGTATTATTTAAAACTAACAGGTCGCCCTTTTTAAGATAACCTTTAAGATCCTTAAAAATTTTATGTTGAACTTTTTCCTTGTGCCGATTCAAAACCATTAAACGACTATGATGCCTTGGTTTAATCGGCTTTTGGGCAATAAAACCCGAAGGAAGGTAATAATCGAATTCTTCTAATTTCATTTTACACTCATCTGTCTATTTCAATATTTTTTTATAATATCTATTCCCTGATAATAATATTTCAAAATATCTTGATATCTGGATCCTTGAAGCGTCATACCGTATGCACCCCATTGAGACATTCCAACCCCATGCCCATTTCCTGAACCAGAAAATATAAAGGTTAGGGGAATGTTTGATTCCATAATTTCTACTGTAAGTTTTTTCTCTTCTTTTTTCTCTTCCTTCTCTTCTTTATTTCTCTTCATTAATTCGAGTAATTCCTTAATGGTCCAGTCTTTCTTTTGTTCTAAAATTTCTTTCATTGATTCTTTTTGTTCTTCTTTGCCCTCAATTTCCTCTTTATCTTCTATATCCTTCACAATATTCAATTCTTTTCCTACTGCCTTAATATTAAAAAGTGTACTCCTGATCAAATCTGCTCCTATTAAACTTCTAAAATCATTAGCTTTCATATTAATAACTTTATTATTATCAACAATAAAAGCCAACTCGCTTATCCTGCCGGTTTCACTTTTTTTTACTGGTTCAATGGAAATAACTGAATTTATATTATAACCTTGTTTTTGTAGTTTTTTGGATAAATCCTTCTCGTTTATAGAGCAGGTCCAGGTGTGATGCGGAGGAGACACTTTCTCTTCGAATATTGATTTTACACTTCTTAAGTAAGGCAAAAAACTTCCCCAAACATTTTCACTATCCTCAGTATACCCTCCACTATCAGAATGATAAACTGCATTAATGGGTTTGCCTTTATAGGTTATAATCACTCCCCGCGTTTCGTCAACAGCTTTATTGGTTAAGGGGTCTTCATGGTTCACTCCTCCGTAAGCTTGACTATTGGTTGAAGCACAAATATTATAACCTTTATCAATATACTTATTCATATTAAAGATAGCGAAAGTTCTGGCTGCAACCGCTTGAGCCTTTAAGGCTTCTGCCGGCCAACGTGGAGAAATTTCTTTCTTTAGAACTCCATAAAGATATTCCTCAATACCGATGATATTGATAACATTCAATTTTCCATGCTCTTTATCAATGTCTATTTCTATATTTCCCCGATAGCGGTACTTTTGTCCATTAACTATAACTATAATCTTGGTATTCCCTACCGGAATAATCTTTATAGGGCCGGAATAAACACCTTTTCCTATAATTTCTATGCCTTTACCATGAGGTAATAATTTGACTATCTTATTGTGTTCTTCGCTTACAAGATTGTTTGATTTTAAATTGTAAATTTTAAAAGTCCCGTTTCCGCTTATATTAGCTTCAGTTTGATTTAGGAATATACCCACTCGAAGTATCGGCTGTTTTTCTGCTGCCAAAATATCATTGGTAAATATAATAAACAGTGAAAAAATACCTATTCCTAAAAATAAAAAAAATTTTTTTCTACCTATCTTTTTCAATGTATTTTCTACCTCTTTCATATTTTTGCCTTTTGGTTTTTTCGTTTTTTACTCTTCTAAGAGATTACCAGATTTCCTTTTTTATGTTATTTTGCTTCTTTCTTCTGGATACTGGATTCTGACTCCTACCTATTGACTTCTATTTTCTTTCGCGCGATACTCGATACGCAATACGCGATGCTAATTATTCGCTATTATTTTCTATAATAATTTCCCCTGAGCATCCCTTTTTTTGCCAAAATATTTATAAGTTAAATCTGTTGCTACCCTTCCCTTAGGAGTCCGATGAAGAAAGCCTTTTTGTAAAAGATACGGTTCATAAACGTCACAAATAGTGTCCGTATCTTCACTGATGGAGGCAGCTAATGTTTGCAGGCCCACCGGGCCGCCGGAAAATTTTTCTACTATAGTAAGTAATAATTTTTTATCTATGCTGCACAAACCAAAATCATCAATCTCCATCATTTTTAAGCCATAATCAGCGATTTCTTGGTTAATAACTCCTTCGCCTTTTATTTGAGCATAATCACGAAGTCTTCTCAAAAGTCTATTGGCAATACGAGGGGTGCCTCTCGATCTTAGAGAAATCTTTTTTGCTGCTTCTTCGGTTATTTTAACTTTTAATATTTTAGAAGACCTTATCACTATCTGTTCAAGTTCATTTTCCTGATAATAACCGACTCGAGTTATAACTCCGAAGCGACTTCTTAGAGGCGAGGTAATTAGCCCTGTACGAGTTGTGGCCCCAATAAGAGTAAATTTTGGTAAACTTATACGGATAGAACGAGCGCTTGGACCTTTGCCGATTAGAATATCTAATTCGTAATCTTCCATAGCCGGATATAGTATTTCTTCTACTGCTCGATTTAACCGGTGAATTTCATCAATAAATAGAACATCATTTTCCTGCAAATTAGTAATTATGGCTGCTAAGTCTCCTGCTCTTTCAATAACCGGGCCGGAAGTCATCTTAATATTGACTCCCATCTCGTTAGATATTATATAAGCTAAGGTAGTTTTGCCTAAACCGGGGGGGCCATATAAAAGAATGTGATCAATAGGTTCTCCCCTTTTTCGGGCAGCACTTATATATATATTAAAATTTTTCCTAATATTTTCTTGCCCAATAAATTCTTTAAAATATTTAGGCCTTAGGTTTATATCTAAATCCGGTTCTTCTTTCCTTAATCCCAAATCAATGGCTTTTTCTTTAAATTCCATCTATTACTCCATTACTACATCTTAAAATGAAACATTTTTAAAATAAATAATTACAATTATCAAAGACTCTCGATAAATAAAAATTAATAATTATCCTATAATCTTCAGAGATTCTCGAACTAACTCTTCTGCGGTTAATTCGCCTTTAAATTTTTCTTGGGTTTTTTCCACTGCAGACTTTGCTTTTTTGTAAGTATAGCCTAAGACCTTAAGAGCATCTATGGCATCACTTATATTCTCAGATTTAAAAGTTTTTTCTACCCCTGCTTCCAGAAAAGAGATTTTGCCTATTTTTTCTTTTAATTCTAACACAATCTTTTTGGCTAACTTATTCCCGATACCCACTATCGCCGTAATTGAATCTAAATCTTCTTGGAGAATTGCTTTACCAAAATCATCGGGGGTCATTTTGGATAAAATATTTAAACCTACCTTCGGACCAACTCCCGGTGTGCTAATCAGCAATTCAAAGAAATTTTCTTCTTCTCTGGTTAAAAATCCATAAAGCATTATTTTATCTTCTCTTAAATATAAATAAGTATAAATTTTAGTTTTATCACCGGTTTTCAAGGAGAGATTATTATAAGCAGGGATATTAATTTGATACCCTATGCCGTTTGTATTTAATACAAGATAGTTTACGCCAACTGTATCAACTATTCCTTCTAAAAAAGATATCAAATTTAAACCTCCTGTAATAATAGTTAGCTGGTTAATTAGTTCATTGGTTACCCAGTTAGCCGGTTCACCGGTTTGCTAGTTAAAATACAGTGATAAGTAATGTGTGACAAATAGCCAGTTTTTATAAACTTAAAAATATAAACTTACTATTTTATTCGTTACGGGCAGACACAAGGTCTGCCCCTACTAATTTTTCCTGTATTTTGACGCGATACGCGATACGATATACTAACGACTAAATTTAATACTTAGTATGCGCATGGCAAATTGCCACCGCTAAAGCATCTGCAGCATGGTCCGGCTGAGGAATTTCAGATAAATTGAGCAGGATTTTAACCATAGATTGAACTTGATGTTTTTCCGCTCTCCCATTTCCCACAGTAGCTTGTTTGATCTGTAATGGAGTGTATTCATAAAGTTCCAGTCCTATTAGAGCAACGGTTATAGCTATCATACCATGAACTTTGCTAACCGTAAGCGCACTTCGAACATTCTTATTAAAAAATATTTCTTCAATGGCAACTTCATGAGGATTATATTTTTCTATAAGCTCTTTTATCTTGTAATATATTTTTTTTATTCTAATACTAAAGGTATCTTTCTTGTAAGTTAACACGCACCCGTAATCAATTAATTCAATTTTCTTTTTCTCATACCGGATTAACCCATAACCGGTATTATTAAGCCCAGGATCTATACCTAAAATAATCACGACTTGTCCTTACTGGCTGATATTTCTTCCATAATTTCATCAGCAATATTGAAATTAGCATAAACTTTCTGCACATCATCATGGTCTTCCAACTGTTCCATTAAATTTAGCATTTGTATTGCTTTTTTACCTTCTAAATCTACTGTAGTTTTTGGAATTAAAGTAACCTCGTTAAGCAAGCAATCAATATTCTGTTCTTTTATTAAATTGCAAAATTTCTCATAATTCTCAGGTAGAGTGAAAACTTCAATATTTTCATTATCACTTTTTACGTCTTCGGCTTCTGCTTCAAGCGCTAAATCTACAATAGTGTCTTCATTAATTTTCTCTTTTTCGAAGATAAAATATCCTCTTTTGTCAAACATCCAGGCAACACAACCGCTTTCACCTAAATTGCCACCATTCTTAGAAAATATTTTTCTAAGTTCCGGAGCTGTTCTATTTCTGTTATCAGTTAAAACCTCTATTAAAACCGCAACCCCTCCCGGTCCATAACCTTCATATAATAACTCTTCGTAAAAAGTTCCATCGGCTCCACCGGTTCCTCGTTTAATAGCTCTTTCAATATTTTCGTTTGGCATATTGTTTTCTTTTGCCAATTGAATTGCAGTTTTCAATTTTACGTTAGTCTCGGGATCTCCTCCCCCTGAACGTGCAGCAACAGTTATCACTCGAATTATTTTTGTAAATAGTTTCCCCCTTTGTGCATCCGCTTTGCCTTTTTTTCTTTTGATGGTACTCCACTTCGAATGTCCAGACATATTTTACTTCTCCTTGAATATAAAATTATTAAATCTTTAACTTTGATTAATTTTTAATAATTTTAGCATATTAAAAGGGTAGATTCAATAAATCTAATTAGTCGTTAGTCAGTTAGTATTTAGTTAAGAAAACTCAAAATACAAGAGATAAAAAACTAAAAACCACCCACCCAATAGGACAGGCATTCCCCGTTTTCACAGAGTCTATCCCTGCACAAATAAGGAACAAGCGACAGTTTGTCTATTTCGTGTTTCAACTAATCATTTACTTTTAATGGTCAGTATTAAACTATAAAGAAATAGGGAGAAATATTGTAATTATAAGATAAAAAAATCGATATATTTATTTAAAAGGGAGGTTTTGCTGGAGTAGTTCGTTTATGCATACTTTGAGTTATTTTGTCTTGAATCTTCTTTTCTATTATTTTATTGTTTAATTTTCCAGTTCTTAAATAATTATCTAACTGATCATAACTTATACCGATTTCTTCTTCGTCAGTTTGACCTTCCCAGAGGCCTGCTGAAGGTGGTTTGTTTATAATTTTTTTGGGAATACCTAAATATTCTGCTAATTCTCTAACCTGACTCTTTAACAAATTTCCCAAAGGTAAAATATCTGCTCCACCATCACCATATTTGGTAAAATATCCTATCATTATCTCGCTTTTGTTCCCGGTTCCCACAACTAAATAATTTAACTTATTAGCAAAATAGTATAAAGTCGTCATTCTTAATCGGGGTTTTATGTTTGCATCTGCTAATTTGAAATTATTCTCCTTTTCTTTATCATTTAATAAACGGATGAACGAATCATATATTTTTGATACATCAATAATTTTATAAGGAATATTAAATTTATTAATAAAGTCTAAAGCATCATTAATATCAACTTCAAGGCTATGGCAGGGGATAATTATGGCTAAGGTATTTTGGGGGAATATTTTTACGCTTAAGGCTGCCACTACAGCAGAATCTAATCCTCCGCTTAATCCAAATAGCACCCCTTCAGCCTTTGCTTCAGTTACTTTATCTCTCATCCAATCACATAATCTTTGCACTAAGGTTTCCATAAATTAATTCTCCAATAAATCGATTGACCAATTCACCAATTGACC
>DPXH01000197.1 GCA_003527405.1 Candidatus Sediminicultor tertius
CTGATATTTGGTTAGCCAGTTAATTAGTCGTTAGTATATCGTATCGCCTATTGCGTATCGAGTATTGCGTTAAGATAATCAAAATTCAGAAGTAGAGACGCGATACGCGATACGCAATACGCAATACGAATAAAGCTTGACAATCCGGATATTTGGTTATATTATTTATATACCCCCATAGGGTATATAAATAGATATAGGATAAATTATTACCATTATGAATGATTCATATTTTAATCAATTGGAAAAAATAAAAATATTAAGTCGATTAAAAAGGGTAGAAGGTCAAATCAGGGGTATCCAGGGGATGATTATTGAAGAAAGACCCTGTTCAGATATTATGGTTCAAATGACAGCAGTTAAATCAGCTCTTAATCAAGTAAGTAAACTTATTTTGGAGAACCATGTTAATTCCCGATTTAATTCGTCTATTTCTTCCGATGATATTTCTCAGGACATGATTGCTGAGATAATGGAATTGATATTGAAATTTATGAGGTGAAAAATAATTACCGAAGTGCTTAAATATAATTCCGAAACCAGTAATCAGGAGCCGGGATAAAATGAAGATGACTTAAAGAACAATTATCCCTAAATCAGAAAGCCATGAATTAATTGACAATTATTTATATTATAAATTATAATTTAAGCGGAATCTAAGTAAGTGGGAAATAGTAAGAAATAATGGAGGAAAATTAAAAACAAATGTTATGTCAAATATGCAAGAAAAAGGAAGCTACTATAACTTTTACTAAGATTGTCGGAGGGCAAAAAACAGAGATTCATCTATGCAAAGATTGCGCCTCCGCCTTTAGTGATAAATTTTCCATATTTCCCCTTCCCCAGTTTAACATTGATGATTTATTGGCCGGCCTGTTAAATGCTATAGACCTTTACCACAAAGAGGAAGGGGTTGTTCCGGGTAAAGAGATAGAGTGCAGCAATTGCCATTTAACCTATAATGAGTTTAAACAATCCGGAAAATTGGGCTGTAGCGTATGTTATCACGATTTTAGGGAACAATTAACCCCTCTTTTAAGAAGGTTGCATGGAAACAGTGAACACGTGGGGAAAATACCGCGACAATCTAAGGGTAAGTTGGATAAAATTAGGAAAATCAAACAACTCAGGAAGGAATTGCAGGAATTGGTATTAAAAGAAGAGTACGAGAAGGCAGCGAAGACAAGAGATGAAATATTGAAGCTTGAAGGAGTATTAAAGAAAAAAAATGCAAAATAAAGATAAAAGTATAATATTACAAAATTTAAAAGATTCTACCGCTGAATGGACCAATGGACAAGGCCCTTTATCGGACATAGTGATAAGTTCGAGAATCAGATTGGCACGAAATATAGAAGGTATTCCTTTTTCCCCACGAGCTGAGCAAGCGGAATTAAAAAATATATTTGAGCTTTGCCGACAGGTTGTAGAAAAAGATCCCCTTTTTCGGGATTCTAATTTACTTTTATTGGATGAATTAACTCCTCTGGAAAGTCAATTTTTAGTGGAAAAACATCTAATTAGCATTTACCATGCCCGAGAGAAACGACCTTACCGGGGGTGTGTTTTTAATCAAAAAGAGACATTAAGTATAATGGTTAATGAAGAAGACCATTTTCGAATTCAATATTTACTTTCAGGGTTGCAATTAAATAATATTTGGAAACTTATTAATGAGATTGACGATGAAATTGAAAAAAAGGTAACTTATGCCTTTAGTGAAAAAGAAGGATATTTAACTTCCTGTCCTACTAATGTAGGAACCGGGATGAGGGCTTCAATAATGTTACACTTACCGGCCTTAGCAATGGTAAATGGTATAAATGATATATTAAAAGCCATATCAAAAATAGGTTATGTAGTAAGAGGATTTTATGGAGAGGGAACCGAAGTAATGGGAAATTTATTTCAGGTTTCTAACCAAATTACTTTAGGCCTTTCCGAAGAAGAAATTATTGACAATTTAGAAAAGGTTAATCAACAGATAATAAGCAAGGAACAGAAGGTAAGGAAAGAACTGTTATCTAATTCTAAAAGTCAATTAGAAGATCAAGCCTGGAGAGCTTACGGTATCTTAAGTAGTGCCCGTATCATATCTTCAGTAGAAGCAATGGAACTTTTATCTAAAGTAAGGTTCGGAGTGGGGTTAGGAATAATTTCCCATCTTAATTTAGGGATTCTAAATAAATTGATGTTACTAATACAACCTGCCTATTTACAAATGTTGGCCGGCAAAGTTTTAGATCCTTTTAACCGGGATATGCAAAGGGCGGCATTGATTAGAAATGAGATTAGCAAATAGGATTGTATATAGTATATAGTATTTAGTATATAGTGAAGCGGAAGATAGCGAAGCGGGTAGTTATAGCGAAAAACGAAAAACTCAAAACTGAATTCGTATCTCGTATCTCGTGAATCGTATCTAGTTAAGAAAATTAACGTGAAGCGCGTAGCGTGGAGCGTATAGAAATACAGTGATAAGTGATGAGTAATTAGTGACAAGTTACAAGTTTAAAAAAAATAGAAGTGTATTGCGTTATATATTGACCGGATGACCGGCAGACTGGGGGACTGGTAAACTGAATTAATTGGTGAATTGGTGAATCGGTCAATGGGTAAATTGGTCAATTATTATCTAACTAACCGAGTAGACTGGAAAATTTTAAAGGAAACATGAACAGTAAAATTATTCATTCTAGAGAAAGGATGTGCATTAAGAATGTTTAAAAGATATACCGAAAAAGCAAAGAAGGCTATAATGATAGCTCAAGAAGAAGCAATAAACCTAAATCATGACTACATAGGGACTGAACATATTCTTATTGGTTTAATAAAAGAAGATGAAGGAGTTGCCTCTCAGGTTTTAAGACAATTGGGGGCGAATGCGGATAAAGTAGTAGAAGAGGTAGAACGATTAGTGGGGAAAGGCGAGTATCAGCAAGTAGGGGAGATTGCTTTTACCCCTCGAGCGAAAAAAGTCTTGGAATTAGCCTCTCAAGAAGCAAGTCAATTAAAAAATAACTACATTGGCACCGAACATATATTATTAGGGTTAATAAAAGAAGGAAGCGGAGTAGCGGTTAGAATTTTAGTAGACTTGGGTATTAATCTGGATAATGTTTATTCAGAGATTATGAAAGTTTTAATGGAGGGTGGAGCTCAAGGTTTTCCATCTGCCCCGGGGAAAAGAATAACAAAAACACCTGCTTTAGATGAATTTGGAAGAGATTTAATTAAATTAGCCCGCGAGGATAAATTGGATCCGGTTATTGGCAGGGGAATGGAAATTCAAAGAGTGATACAAATTTTAAGCAGGAGAAAGAAAAACAATCCCTGCATAATAGGAGAGGCCGGGGTAGGAAAGACGGCTATTGTAGAGGGTTTGGCTCAAAAGATAATTAATAGTGATGTTCCGGAGATATTAAAAGAAAAGAGAATTATCTGCCTCGATTTAGCTTTAGTTGTTGCCGGCACTAAATATCGAGGTGAATTTGAAAAGAGATTAAAGAAGATTGTAAATGAGGTTCAGGAATCAAATGATGTCATATTATTTATTGATGAAATTCATACTCTGGTAGGTGCCGGGGCAGCTGAAGGAGCAATAGACGCTTCTAACATATTAAAGCCTGCTTTAGCTAGAGGAGAGCTTCAAGTTATCGGGGCAACTACTGCCGATGAATACCGTAAATATATTGAAAAAGACGCAGCTTTAGAGCGAAGGTTTCAACCAATTTATATTTCCGAACCCTCGATAGAAGAGACTGTTAAAATATTGCAAGGGCTTAGAGACAAGTATGAAGCCCATCACAAGATAAAAATTACCGATGAAGCATTAAAGGCAGCAGCTCATTTATCAGCTCGTTACGTTTCAGGTAGATTTTTGCCGGATAAAGCTATCGATCTGGTAGACGAAGCAGCCTCCAGGATTAAATTACAAAACACTGTTTCTCCACCCGATATGAAAGAAGTAGAAATTGAATTAAACAAAATAAGGAAGGAAAAAGAATCTGCAGTAAAATTGCAAGAATTTGAAAAAGCAGCTCAATTAAGGGATAAAGAAAAAAAGTTGGAAGCTGAACTTCAAAAGATGAAAGAAAAATGGGAGACCGGGAGAAGGGTTAATAAAGTGGGGGTTACAGAAGAAGATATTGCAGAAATTGTTTCCAGCTGGACCGGGATTCCAATTTTTTCTCTCAAAGAGGAAGAAGCGAAAAAATTGCTCCGTATGGAGGAGGAATTACATAAAAGAATAATTGGGCAGGATGAAGCTATAATATCTATTTCCAAAGCCATAAGAAGGGCCAGAGCCGGGATGAAAAGCCCTAAACGTCCCATCGGTTCTTTTATATTTTTGGGACCTACTGGAGTAGGTAAAACAGAATTAGCCCGTACCTTAGCAGAATTTCTTTTTGGTGATGAAAACGCATTGCTTAGTTTGGATATGTCAGAATATATGGAAAAATTTGCTGTTTCCCGATTAGTTGGTGCTCCTCCCGGTTATGTGGGGTATGAAGAGGGAGGTCAATTAACTGAAAAAGTTAGAAGGAAGCCTTATTCGGTAATCCTGTTAGACGAGATAGAAAAAGCACACCCCGATGTCTTTAATATATTACTGCAAATATTTGAAGATGGTAGATTGACCGATTCCCAGGGAAGAGTAGTGGATTTTAAAAATACCGTTATTATTATGACTTCCAATGTCGGGGCTACCCTGATTAAAAAGGGAGCCACTTTGGGGTTTCGGGGGGGTAATGAACCTGAGGAAATTTCCTATAAAGAAATAAAAAATAGAGTGATGGGAGAATTGAATAAAACCTTCCGACCGGAATTTTTAAATCGAATTGATGAGGTAATAGTCTTTAAATCCCTTACTAAGGAGGAAATTAAAAAAATAGCCAGTCTAATAATAAACAATGAAGTAAAAAAATTATTAGAAGAGCAAAAGATTGACCTGGAAACCACAGAGGAAGTTAAAGAATTATTGGTTAAAGAGGGTTATGATTCTAATTTTGGAGCTCGTCCTTTAAGGAGGACTATTGAAAAGTTGATAGAAAATCCCATTTCTGAAAAGTTATTAGCTGGTGAATTTAAAGAAGGGGATTGTATATTAATTGAGGCAAAGGATGGAAAAGTAATATTTTCTAAAAAGAAAAAATAACCAGATTAAATTAGTGGAGTTAAAATGGGCAAAGAAGAAAAAGCTATTTTTCGGTGCCAGCAATGTGGCTATGAATCTTCCCGGTGGTTGGGGCGTTGTCCCGATTGCGGGGGATGGAATACTTTAATTGAAGAAGTATTTAAAGAAGAGAAAAAATATTCTCTTCATCCTGAAGGGCATTCTATACCTTTGCCCATCAGTAAAATCGAGATAGAAGAAAGTAAATCGAGATATAAAACAGACATTTCGGAGTTTGATAGAGTATTAGGCGGGGGGATTGTCCCCGGTTCCCTAATTTTAGTTGGGGGAGAACCGGGCATTGGAAAATCTACCCTTCTTTTACAAATAGCCAATTCCTTAAGCAGTAACTGTGGAGCAATATTATATATTTCTGCAGAAGAATCACTTTATCAGATTAAATTAAGAGCCACCCGATTAGGTGCTCTTGCGGAAAAGCTTTTTTTAGTTTCCGAAACCGACATAGAAGTTATAAAAAAACATATCAGTGAAATTAAACCAAAAGTGGTTATTGTAGACTCCGTTCAAACTATTAATGATTACGAGATTGGTTCCTCTCCGGGAAGCATTAGTCAGGTAAGAGAATGTACTGCCCAATTAATGCGTTTAGCTAAAAGCAAAGAAATCTCTATCTTTATTATCGGACATGTAACTAAAGGAGGAATACTGGCAGGGCCTAAAGTTCTTGAACATATTGTAGATACTGTTCTCTATCTGGAGGGTGAACAATACAATATTTATCGGATACTTCGTTCTACGAAAAATCGATTTGGTTCTACCAATGAATTGGGGATATTTAAGATGGAAGAAAAGGGCTTGGTAGAGGTATTAAACCCATCTGAACTACTTCTTTCGGAAAAACCTTCCCATGTTTCCGGTTCGGTAGTGGCAGCTACCTTTGAAGGCAGTAGACCATTATTGGTGGAGATGCAAGCCCTGGTGAGTTATAGCAACCTGGGTATACCCCGAAGAATGACTACCGGTGTAGATTATAATCGGGTTTTACTTATCCTGGCGGTTCTCGAAAAAAGAGTGGGGTATTCCTTGCATTCTCAGGATGTTCATGTAAATATTGCCGGTGGGATAAAGGTATTAGAGCCTGCCTTAGATTTGGCTATTATTATGGCTATAGCTTCAAGCTTTAAGGATGTACCGATTGATCCTGCTACAGTTATATTTGGAGAAGTAGGGTTGGCAGGAGAAGTCAGGATGGTGAATCAGATAGAAAAACGGGTACAGGAAGTATTAAAAATGGGCTTTAAAAGATGCATTATTCCAAAAAACAATTTAAAGAGTGTGAACAATTTCTCATCCAAAAAAGATTTAGAGATTATAGGAGTGAAGACTGTTCAGGAAGCTATAAATCTTACTCTTAGTTAGCTGGTTAGCTAGTTACTTGGTTATTTGGTTAAGAAAATAGAAGAAAGAAGTTAAAAGATAAGATAATATTGAGTAACGAGTTATAAAATGAAGAAGGAAAGAGATAGAATTAAGGAATCAGATTTCAGAATAAAAAGGTAGGCTCTGCGAAAATAATAATCTGTAAAAAAGAAAATGTCATTGCGAAGAGTGCAATGACAAGCAATTTTAACTATCAACCTACTTAACTAATAGGTGAAATGGCTGGTAGACCTGTAGATTAATAAACCAGTTAAATAGATAACCAAATAACCAGCTAATAAAATTATGTTAGATTATAAATACCTAAAGTAGAGATTCTTTCTTCTTCTTTTTTAATTATTTCATCAAAATCTAAATTTAATATGTTGCATATTGCGGTGGCGTAAAAAAGACTGGAACCTAATTCTGTTTCGATAATTTCTCTGCAACTATCACATAATGAGCCTTCTATATGGGTATCCATAAATTTATAAATTTCCGTTAATTTTGTATTAGAAGGAATGATTTGTTTCTTTGCTTTAATTTTTATACAACCGCATTGGGTAACCGCTTTAGCAATTGCTCGGTTTACACGGGCATTAGATTCTTGATATTTAGTCATAAGGTCAAGGATACTTCGATGCTGGATTAAAAATTGGTCGACACTTTTTTGAAAAGTAACATTTCCGTTTTCTTTATTCATAATTAGTACCCCCGTGAAAACATTTTGCTATTTAGAAAAATACAGAGATAGTTTTAATGAAACTGTTAAGATTATCAATTTTAACTTTATTTAATTATACTTACAGGATAAGCTCTTTGTCAAGAAATATATTCGTATCGCGTATCGCGTATCGCGTATTGCGTGAAGAAAAAGAAAGGTACTAGAGAAAAAAGAAGATGGGAAAACAAAAGCAATAAATATTCTTTTCTTTCTCTAACTACCCAATAAATTTTACACTAACATTATTTAAATTACCTAAATAATGATTATTAACCATAGATAAATAGACAGATAAGACGCCTGTACTGCTTTGGGTACAATACATCGTACCCATAATTCTTAATTTTGGTTTTCTTCACACGATACTCGATACTCGATACGATACGGATTCTTATTTTGACAGAAATAAAGGAGCATGCTATAATTTATTTGGTTTTCAGAAAATCAGAGGAATAACTTAAGAGTTTGAAGATTTAGTATTTGGGCGAATAAGTTTATTAGAGTTATAAGTGTCAAATTAGGAAAATATAAGATATTATCTATAAAATACAATTTGTGAAATATAAAAGAGGGAGGTGATAGTTCTATACTTTCTCGTAAATAAAATAGCGCATAGAAGGAGGAAATAACTATGCCAGCAAAAAGAATTTTAAAAACCATATTTATCATTGTTGGCGCAGTGATAGGCTATTGGGTATACAGTAAATTCTATTTTATTCCTGACTTATATATTTATTATAATACTTTATTCAAGATCTTGGCAATAGTTGGAGGAGGGACAGTTGGTTTTTTGTTCTCCCTGTTATTTAATACCAAAATCCAATGTTTATTTTCAGAAATTATTTGCCGTTTACAAAAAATACCCACTCAAAACTTTGCTGCTGCCACAATTGGATTAATTGTTGGTCTTATTATTGCAAATTTGTTAGCCTATTCACTCTCATTCATTCCCATAATTGGTTCTTATCTTCCTATTATATTAAGCGTAATAATGGGAGCTTTAGGAATAAATATAGGAATTAATAAAAAAGATGAAATAGTCAATTTTTTTGGGTATTTTAAAAATATTAATAAAGTAAGAAAAAAAGAAAATATTGCGTATTTTGTCCATCCCAAGATCTTAGATACGAGTGTAATTATTGATGGCCGTATTTTAGATATTTGTCAGACAGAATTTTTAGAGGGTGAACTTATCATCCCACGTTTTGTTTTGTCTGAGCTCCAGCATATTGCTGACTCTTCAGATTCTTTAAAAAGGAACCGCGGGCGCCGGGGTTTGGATGTACTCAATAAAATGACTAAAATCAAAAAGAATAGGGTAAAAATTGTTGGAAAAGACTACAATGAACCCAAAGAGGTTGATGCTAAGATAATTAGACTTGCCAAAGATATTAAAGCCAAAGTAATAACCAACGATTATAATTTGAATAAAGTTGCCCAGCTTGAGGGCATTCCTGTTTTAAATATCAATGATTTATCTAATGCTCTAAAGGCGGTTATCTTACCTGGCGAGGAAATGAATACCCAAATAATAAAGGAAGGTAAAGAACCGGAGCAGGGGATTGCCTATCTTGATGACGGTACCATGATAGTAGTGAAAGATGGACACAAATATATTGGGAAGAAAGTGAATATTTTAGTTACCAGCATTTTGCAAACTCCTGCCGGTAGGATGATCTTTGGTAGGGTGAAAAGTGTAATAGATAGAAAGTCTAATGAATTTAAAAATGTGGTTAGATTGTCTTCGAGAAAATGAAATTCGTATTGCGTATTGCGTATCGCGTATTGCGCGAAGAAAGCAGAAATCAGAAGCCAAAATAAAAGCGTATCTCGTATCCCCGTTTTCACGGGGACAAGTCTTGTGAATCGTATCTCGTAAAGAGAATAGAAGTCAGAAGAAAACAACACGTAGGAGCGTGTTATTATACGCCTTCAATAATCTATATAAAATCGTAGGACAGGCGTCTCGCCTGTCTAATAGTTGATAGTGAATAGTCGTCAGTAAGAGATCAGATGAGTGGAAACCTATATGTAGGGGCAGACCTTGTGTCTGCCCAGAGGACAATACGCTAAACGCTCTACGCTAGTAGTGCTAACGACTAGTTCAACTGGTTGACTGGTAAACCAGGTAACTGGGTAACTAAATTAATTGGAGAATTGGTCAATCGGTTAATAGGACAAAATTAGAAAGGAAAAAAAATAAAAGAATGTCATTAAAAATATACAATACTTTAACAAGAAAAAAAGAGGAGTTTATTCCTCTTAAAAAAGGCGAAGTAGGTATGTATGTTTGCGGACCTACAGTTTATAATTACATTCATATAGGGAATGCTCGACCTTTTGTAATCTTTGAAGTAGTTAGAAGATTTTTAAAATTTAAAGGTTACAAGGTGAAATACATACAAAATTTAACTGATATAGATGATAAAATGATAAATAAGGCAAAAGAATTAAAGATTACAGTCTCGGAATTAGCGGAAAAATTTATTCGAGAGTATTTTATTGATGCCGATTCGCTTAACATAGAAAGAGCAGATGTTCATCCCCGGGCAACAGAACATATCAAGGAGATAATAGAACTGGTAAAAGGATTAGAAGAAAAAGGATATGCTTACGAAATTGACGGAGATGTATTTTTCGATGTATCTAAATTCAAAGATTATGGTAAGCTTTCTGGTCAAAATATCGAAGAATTACAAGATGGAGCACGGGTGGAAGTAGATGAACGAAAGAAGGAATCTATAGATTTTGCCTTATGGAAAAAGGCGAAGGAGGGAGAACCCTGCTGGGAGAGCCCCTGGGGGAAGGGAAGGCCCGGTTGGCACATTGAATGTTCAGCTATGTCGATGAAATATTTGGGAAAAAGTTTCGATATACATACCGGGGGTTCCGATTTAATCTTTCCTCATCATGAAAATGAAATTGCCCAAAGCGAAGCTTACACTAATCAACAGTTTGTAAAGTACTGGATGCATAATGGTTACCTTTGTTTAAATAATCAGAAAATGTCTAAATCTTTAGGAAATATAATGAAGGTAAGAGATATCAACCAGAAATATAAAGGAGAAATAATTCGGTATTTCATCCTTTCGGCTCATTACAGGAGCCCCCTTAATTTTAGCGAAGAGCAGCTTCAGCAAGCGGAGAGCAGTTTACAGAGATTAAATAATATAATTTTTAACGTAAAACATTTATTAAAACAGGGTAAATTTAGAAAATTAAAAGATAAAAATGATAATCTGATTTTAGAAAAAAGAAGAGAGAATGAACAAAAATTTATAGAAGCCATGGATGATGATTTTAATACCCCTGTTGCCCTAAGCCAGTTGTTCGGTTTTGCCAGAGAGGTAAATA
>DPXH01000134.1 GCA_003527405.1 Candidatus Sediminicultor tertius
TATTTTCTTGATTTAGAAAAAAAACTGTGTTATACTATCTTTGATTTTGTGTACTTATTATGCATAAGTTATAACGATTTGTGATAATTTTTAAATCATAAAAAAATAGATAATAAAATATAAAAAAGAAAATTGGAGGATGATAGATGAGTATAATTTCGATGAAGCAATTGCTAGAGGCGGGGGTACATTTTGGTCACCAAATGCGCCGATGGGATCCCAAGATGAAGCCGTACATCTTTACAGAAAGAAATAATATATATATTATAGATCTTCAGCAGACTGTAAAGTTAATCGATGTAGCATATGATTTTGTAAGGGAAATATCTAGTAATGGTGGTAATATTCTATTTGTGGGAACAAAAAAACAGGCTCAGGAAGCGATTAAAAATGAAGCTGAGAGATGCGGAATGTTTTATGTAAATTATAGATGGTTAGGTGGAATATTAACTAATTTCGATACCATTAAAAAAAGAGTAAAAAGGCTTTATGAATTGGAAGAAATGGAAAATAATAAAATGTTCGAAGTTCTTCCTAAAAAAGAAGTAATAAGCTTAAAAAGAGAAAAAGAGAAACTTGAAAAAATATTAACCGGAATTAAAAATATGGAAGAACTTCCAGCTGCAATATTTATAGTTGACCCCAAAAAAGAGAAGATTGCTGTTGCTGAAGCCATTAAACTTTCTATTCCCATAGTGGCAATTGTGGACACAAATTGTAACCCGGAAGAAATTGATTATGTAATTCCAGGGAATGATGATGCGATAAGAGCAGTAAAACTAATTTCTTCAGTTATAGCCGATGCAGTTATTGAAGGGAAGAAATTAACTATTGAAAACGAAACTGAAAAAGTTAGTGCATAATTTAATTGTATAGCAATTTCCTTTTTCTGCAAGCCCTAATTAGCATATAGTAATAAAACGAAAAACGAAAAGCGCAAAACTATCTCGTATCTCGTATCTCGTGAATCGTATCTCGCTAAGAAACAGAATTAAGGAGTCAGAAGACACAAAAAAACAGCAATGAGCAATAGGATTATAGTTCTAAATTTACAAGAACAGGTTACTTGATATATATTACACGATTCACTTGTAGACCAGCTAACTCACTTAATTAATTGGTAAATTGGAGAATTGGTTAATTGGTTCATTGATTAGTTTTGAATTACGGTTTTTCGCTTTTAGTTTTCAATTTTTAACTATATACTAAAAATTGATAAATTGTATTTAAAACTACGACGAATTTATATATTTAAACGAAACAAGGAGATAAGGATGAATATAACTGCCCAAATGGTTAAGGAATTACGAGAAAAAACAAGTGCGGGAATGATGGATTGCAAAAAAGCTTTAAAAGCAACTGAGGGAGACCTGGAAAAAGCAATGGAGTATTTACGTAAAAAAGGGATAGATGCAGCTTCTTCAAAATTAAACCGTAAAGCACTAAACGGAAAAGTAGAATCCTACATTCATTTATACGGTAAAATAGGAGTTTTAGTCGAAATAAATTGTGAAACCGATTTTGTAGCTAATACTGAAGAGTTTAAAGGATTTGCAAAAGATATAACTATGCAAATTGCAGCCTCAAATCCCAAGTTTATTTCCAGAGAAGATGTTCCTAACGATATAATCGAAAAAGAAAAAGAGATATTTTTTGCGCAAGTTGAAAAAACAGGCAAACCTGCCCCGATTATTGAAAAAATAGTGGAAGGTAAATTAGAAAAATATTTTAAGGAAAACTGCCTAAAGGAACAAGTATTTATTAAAGACAATAGCAAAAATATTAATCAATTATTATTAGAGTTAATTGCAAAATTAGGCGAAAATATTGTAATTAGAAGATTTGCTAGATTCCAACTTGGCGAAGAAATCTAATTCGTATCTCGTATCTCGTGAATCGTATTTCGTTAAGAGAATAGAAGTCAGAAGTCAGAGAGAAATACTGTAAATTATATTAAAAACTAACGACTAACGACTATTCACTAACGACTAATTAATATGGTGAAGGATAAAATTATGAAAAAGCCAGCATATAAGAGAATCCTTTTAAAACTTGGCGGTGAATCACTTTCAGGAGAAAGAGGTTATGGTATCGATATGCAAAAGATTAATTTTATCGCTAAAGAAATTGCCGAGATAAGAGAATTTGGAGTGCAAACAGCTATTGTAATTGGAGGGGGGAATATCTTTAGAGGTCAGGAGGGGAGTGAAAAAGGAATAAATCGAGTTTCTGCTGATTATATGGGTATGTTAGCAACTGTGATTAACGCTTTAGCCCTTCAAGATTCTTTAGAAAAATTAAACATTGAAACAAGGGTACAAACTGCAATCGAGATGAAAGCAATCGCAGAACCATATATTAGAAGAAGGGCAATTAGACATTTAGAGAAAAATAGAATAGTAATTTTAGCTGCCGGAACAGGGAATCCTTACTTTACCACAGATACCGCTGCTGCCTTAAGAGCAATTGAGCTGGATGCAGAAGCGATTCTTAAAGCTACAAAAGTTGATGGTATATATGAATCCGACCCATTAAAAAATTCAAAAGCAATAAAATTTCATAGTTTAGGATTTCTCGAATTCCTAAATAAAGGTCTAAAGGTTATGGATGCAACCTCCATCTCTTTATGCATGGAAAATAATATTCCGGTAATCGTTTTTAATTTTAATACTGTTGGAAATATTAGAAGAGTTGTGTTCGGTGAAAAAATTGGGACAATAGTGAAGGGGGGATAAATATGCTGCAGGATTTATTAGATGAAACAAAGGTTAAAATGGAAAAAACAATTAAAGCATTAAGGGATGAACTTGCTCATATAAGAACAGGAAGAGCTTCTTCAAGCTTGGTAGATCGGATAAAAATATCTTATTATGGTACATTAACACCTCTAAAACAAATAGCAAATATTTCTATTCCGGAATCAAATTTAATAGTTATCCAACCATGGGATAAAAAATGCCTTTCTGAAATTGAAAAAGCTATATGGAAATCTGATTTAGGATTAGCTCCGTCTACCGATGGCAATATTATTCGACTTACTATACCACCACTAAACGAAGAAAGAAGAAAAGAGTTAGTAAAACTGGTAAAAAGAGAAGCGGAAAATGGAAAAATAGGCATAAGAAATATAAGAAGAGAAGTGAATGATTCGATAAAAAAAGAGGAGAAAGAAAACAATATTTCGGAAGATGAATGTAAAAAGTGCCAGGATAAAGTCCAAATATTAACAGATGAATATATTAAAAGTATTGATAAATTATTAGAGCTTAAAGAAAAAGAAATTATGGAAGTATAAAAAATCGTTTTAAATCATTAAATAAAGAAAGGAGATTTTGCATGGCTTATAAAATTACTGATGAATGCATCAAATGTGGCATATGTGTTGATGAATGTCCTGCAGAAGCAATTTCCGAGGGTGAAGAAATTTATGTAATTGATAAAAACAAGTGTACAGATTGCGGAGCTTGTGCCGACGCTTGTCCAAGTGAAGCAATAGTAAAGGAATAAAAATATAAAAAATATAACCCCCTTCTAATTTTAATCTATAATAATCTATTTTTCATTAATATATTTTAAAAGGGGGTTTTTTTATAGGTGATAATTATTAATAATTATAAAAAATTTAAGAATGAATTATTTGATAAGAACAAATTACCTCAACATCTGGCTATTATAATGGATGGAAATGGGCGATGGGCAGAAAAGAAAGGATTACCTCGAAGCGCAGGACACAGGGAAGGCGCAAAAACAGTTAAAAGAGTGATAACTAGCTGCTTAAATCTTAATATTCCTATATTAACCCTTTTTGCTTTTTCTACAGAAAATTGGAAACGTCCTAAAAACGAAATAAACTACCTGCTAAAATTATTTGAAAGAGTTTTGAATAAAGAAAAAGAAAATTTAATTAAAAATAATATAAAAATAAAATTTATAGGAAGATTAAACGAACTTCCTGATTCGCTTAATAAAACGATGAATGAATTATCTAAATCTACCAGGAAGAATAATAAACTTATTCTAAATATTGCAATTAACTATGGCGGAAGAGCTGAAATTGTTGATGCCTTTAAATCTATTGCACTAAAAATAGTCGAAAATAAAATAAATATTAAAGAAATTAACGAAAATATTATTGGAGATAATTTATATACACGAAATCTTCCTGATCCCGATCTTCTAATCAGAACAGCAGGTGAAATGAGAGTTAGTAATTTTATGATCTGGCAGGTTGCCTATACAGAATTTTGGGTAACTCCTATTTTTTGGCCTGACTTCAGTGAAAATAATTTAATAGAAGCAATAATAAATTTCCAAAAAAGAGTGAGAAAATATGGAGGAAAAGTCTAATAATTTTTTAACGAGAACTATAACAATTATTATAGGGGTTTTCTTAGCTTTTTTGACAATATTCTGGAAAGGGTTCCCCTTTTTTATAATTGTTATAATAATCGCTTTGTTGGGATTGAAAGAATTATACAGCATAGCTCACAAACGTGGATATAGACCATCATACATATTAGCCAGTATGCTAACTTTATACTTCATCGTAATAACAGTTTACGATATTCATTGCTTTAATTACTATATCGAAAATATAATTATTACTTTTATTATTATAATAACTTTTATTTTTCAGCTATTTAAAAAAGATTATTCTAAGATATTAGCCGAGTTATCCATTACAATTTTTGGAAGCATTTATTTGGGATATTTGCTTTCCTTTATACTAAAAATAAAAGATTTACCCAATGGGAATTATTATCTTATTTCTCTTTTAATTATTACTTGGGTTAATGATACCGGAGCTTATATTATCGGTACTAAATTTGGTAAAAATAAAATATTTCCTAAAATAAGCCCCAAAAAAACCATTGAAGGATCAATTGGGGGGATTATATTTAGTATAGCTGGTACATTTGCCTTAAAAAACTGGTTAAATATAAATTTTAATGAATTACTTTCTCTCGGTTTGATTATAGCAATAATAGCCCAAATGGGCGATTTATTTGAATCCGCATTAAAAAGAGGTTCAGGGATTAAAGATTCGGGGACTTTAATCCCGGGTCATGGAGGAATATTAGACAGCCTTGATAGCCTGATATTTACAGCTCCCGTATTTTATTATTGTATAATTTTTTTACTTGATTGAGTGAATAGTATTTAGCAACAAAGCGAAAAACTAAAAGCGCAAAAATATATTTGTATCTCGTATCCCCGTTTTCACGGGGACAAGTCTTGTGAATCGTATCTCGTAAATGAGATAGAAGCTAGAAGACAGAATCCAGGAGTCAGAAGATTATTAACGGACAATGTTTAGGAGGTAGGAGTTTGTGGAAATAAGACAAAACACAATACACTGAGTACCGAAAACTGACAACTGAAAACCTGTATTTAATGCTAACGACTATTCACTATTCACTAACGACTAGTAAAGAGTTTTAAATTATGGTTTTCCGCTTTTAGCTTTAAGCTTTTAGCTATATAATGATAACTGAAAACTGAAAATAATATTTAAAACAAAAGATTAATTCAACAAGAATAAATTTGGAAAGTAAGAGATTTAATTATGAGAAAAAAAATAGTTATACTAGGTTCAACCGGTTCGATAGGGCAGCAAACTTTAGAGGTTATACGAAAATGTTCAAATGAATTTGAAGTAATAGGCCTAAGCGGTTGGGAAAATTCAACTCTTCTTAAGGAACAGATAAGATTTTTTAAACCTAATATAGCAGTAGTTAAAGATGAATATGTGGCCAGGAATTTAAAAAAGGATTTAAATAAACAAGATAATATTAAAATATTATGGGGGACTAACGGATTAATAAATATCTCAACTCTAAAGGAAGCCGATATTATTGTAGTAGCTATCACCGGGATAGCATCCCTTATACCTACTTTTGAAGCGGTAAAAAGAGGGAAAAATGTAGCTTTGGCCAGCAAAGAAGCAATGGTAGTAGCCGGTGAATTATTAGTTAAAGAAGCAAAATTAAGAAATTCAAAAATATTACCAATAGATAGTGAGCATAGTGCAATTTTACAGTGCCTAAAGAATGAACAAAAAGACCGCGTCGAAAAAATTATTTTAACTGCCTCCGGAGGAGCACTTTATGATTTAACTGAAACTGCTCTAAAAAATGTAACAGTTGAGGACGCGCTGAATCACCCCACCTGGAAAATGGGGAAAAAAGTTACCATTGATTCAGCTACCTTAATGAATAAAGGATTAGAAGTAATTGAAGCAAAATGGTTTTTTAATATACCGGCTGATAAAATCGAAATCATAATCCATCCTCAAAGTTATATACACTCAATGGTGCAATTCATAGATGGTGCTATTCTAGCCCAAATAAGTGAACATAACATGAGAATTCCCATACAGTACGCCTTATTTTATCCCAATAGAATTATTAATAACTTTTCACGATTAGATTTAAACAAAATAGGCCAACTAACTTTTAGAAAACCTAATTTTAATAAATTCCCTTGTATTAAACTTGCCTATCAAGCCTTAGAACGTGGAGGAACGATGCCAGCAGTATTAAACGGAGCAAACGAAATCGCAGTTAATGCTTTCTTAAATAGTAAAATAAGATTTTCAGAAATCCCTGTTATTATTCAAAACACCATGAAAGAACACAAGCCGAAGTATAGCCCCAGCATTAGTGACATCTTGGATGCTGACTACTGGGCCAGGGAGAGAGCTTTAAGTTTTTGTACAAATAAAAAATAGCGAAAAGTGCAAAGTGCAAAACGTAAAGCCATAGCTCAAAATTTAAAATTCAAATACTTATCATTGTATGTTGAGTTTTATATATCTTATTTCGCATGCTATGTAGTAAAAATGAAAAACTAGAGAAGAAAAAACAGAACTTAAATATTTATATTGAGAGAAAAAGTTTTGAGTTTTGAATTATGGTTTTTCGCTTTTAGCTTTAAGTTTTAAATTTGTTTAGGAGTAAAAATGATAACC
>DPXH01000194.1:0-2993 GCA_003527405.1 Candidatus Sediminicultor tertius
ACTACTTTATTTGGTTCAATTCTTGGATTATTGGCTGGTTTTTCTCGTAAGGTCGATGAAATATTAATGCGTATTTTAGATGCCTTTATGGCTTTTCCTTCTATTATCTTAATGATTACTATGATGGCAGTCTTGGGTTCTAAACTGAGTAATGTAATTATAGCTCTTGTTATAGTTTACACCCCTCGTATGACCCGAGTGGTAAGAAGTGCAGTTTTGGTGCAGATGGAACTGGAGTATGTGGAAGCAGCCCGGGCATTAGGAGCCGGTAATTTAAGGATTGCTGTTTTACATGTTTTTCCTAATTGTGTAGCCCCTATTATTATTCAAGGTACTATGATTTTTGCTTATTCTATACTATCTGAAGCAAGCCTTAGTTTTTTAGGTGTAGGTATACCGCCCGAAATTCCCAGCTGGGGGAATATTCTTAGCGGGGGAAAAGTTTTCCTCCGTAGAGCCCCCTGGATAAGTTTTTTTCCGGGTTTAACTATAGCTATCTGCGTTTTAGGAATTAATATGTTAGGAGATGGTTTGAGAGATGTCTTAGACCCAAGATTGAGAAAATAAAAACCAATTTTCCCTACAAATGAAGGCTTATATGTCATTCCCACCTTTTTCCCTATTATCCCGGCCTTCTTCTATATCATTCTCTTTCTCCCTCTGCCATTCCCGCGAAAGCGGGAACCCAGTATTTCTTTACACTAAAGGACCGTTCTTTCTCGTACTATTCGAGTACCAGCAGCAAAAACCCCCAATTCTATTTTAAAAAGAAATTTATCAATAATTATCTCACACTACCTTAACTACAGTATGGCAATAATTGTTGAGAAAATATTATTTTTTTGAGAATTTTATAAATTTGCTTATTTCCCAAAAATATTTTTAACAGAATATCTCTTATTGCGTATCGCGTTAAAAATAAGATTGTTTATAATTATATTGTGAAGGCACAATAAATTGTGCCCTCACTATTTTATTGCCTAATATCTCTTGTGGACACAATGTATCGTGTCCCTACAATACCATTTTGTTTACTTTTTGGGTTGTAATTTTAGATGCTAAATATTAATACGACAAATTGTTAAAAAATCCTACAAAAACAGAGAAAAAAAGTTTTATTGAATATTACTTCTAATTGTGGTAACATTTATCTCTGTGCATTCGATACAATTTTCACCAAGTAATAAGAAAAAGGAAATAAAAACGATGGAAGCTGTGAATATAAAAAATATTGCCCTTATTGCCCATGTAGATCATGGCAAGACTACTCTGGTAGATGCTATGTTGAGACAGAGCGGTACCTTTCGTGAAAGCCAGGACATAAGAGAAAGGGTGATGGATTCTAATGATTTGGAAAGAGAAAGAGGAATTACTATCCTTTCTAAAAATACCTCAATTCGTTGGCAGGGGGTAAAGATTAATGTTGTAGATACGCCGGGCCATGCAGATTTTGGGGGAGAGGTTGAGCGGATCTTAAGAATGGTTAACGGGGTTCTTCTGATTGTAGATGCCTTTGAAGGGCCTATGCCTCAAACTCGATTTGTTCTGCGTAAAGCTATGGAATTAAATCTTATTCCCATAGTAGTCATCAATAAAATAGACAGGCCTAATGCCCGTCCTGCTGAAGTTTTAAACGAAATTTATGACCTGTTTATTGAATTAGGGGCTAACGATGAACAGATAGACTTTCCGGTTATCTATACTTCTGCCCGTTCGGGTTTATCCGGATTTTCTCCTGATTCTTTAGAGGAAGATTTAACGCCTCTTTTTTCAACTATTTTAAAACATATACCTGCTCCTTTGGTGGAATATAATTCTCCTTTGCAATTATTAATTACCAATCTTAACTATGATGATTATGTGGGGAAGATAGCCATTGGGCTTATCAGCCGAGGAGAAATTCAGGAGGGGGGAACAGTCACTTTAATCAAGCGCGATAAGAGTCAGATATTCAGCAAAGTGGTAAAACTTTATCTTTTTGAAGGATTAGAAAGAAAAGAAGTAAAGAGGGCTGAGGCCGGAGAGATTGTGGCTATTGCGGGAATTAACGAAGCTAATATCGGAGAGACAATAGCTTGTAGAGAGAAACCCGAGGCCTTGTCTAAAATAAAGATAGATGAACCTACTTTGACTGTAGATTTTACTGTTAACAATAGTCCTTTCGCTGGTCGGGAAGGGAAGTTTGTCACCTCTCGCCATTTACGAGAGCGTCTTTTTAAGGAAGTTGAAACCAACGTGAGCCTTAAAGTCGAAGAAGCAGAATCGACAGATACTTTTCATGTCTCAGGAAGAGGAGAGCTTCATCTTTCGATTCTTATTGAAAAGATGCGCCGGGAAGGATATGAATTTCAGGTTTCCAAACCCAAGGTTATTTTTAGAAATATTAAGGGAGTGAAATGTGAACCCATAGAGCTTATGACCTGTGATATCCCCAAAGACAGCTTAGGAGCAGTCATGGAAATTTGCGGAAAGAGAAGGGCGGAGTTGGCCAATATGATTGAATTTTCTTCCGATCAATTGCGGCTTGAATTTGAAATTCCGGCCAGGGGATTAATCGGTTTTCGGGATGAATTTCTTACCAAAACAAAAGGTAAAGGAATAATGCACCATCTCTTTCTTGATTATCAGCCATACAAGGGGCCTATCCCCACCCGCGCCCGGGGAGTATTAATCGCCTATGAAAGCGGAATGACTAGTACCTTTGGTCTTCATAATGCTCAAGGAAGAGGAACGCTATTTGTTGCTCCGGTTACAAAAGTTTACCAGGGGATGATTGTGGGAGAACATAAGAGAATTAATGATTTGGAAGTTAATGTGTCCAAGAAAAAGCATGTTACCAATATGCGTGCAAGCGGTTCGGATGAAGCCTTGCGGTTGGAGAAGCCCCGTCAGTTTTCTTTGGAACAGGCTTTGGATTATATCCAGGAGGATGAATTGCTGGAGATTACTCCTTCCAATATTCGCCTGAGGAAGAGGTTTTTAGACCATCATTC
>DPXH01000194.1:3311-5110 GCA_003527405.1 Candidatus Sediminicultor tertius
ATCATTCCCGCCTTCAGCGGGTAAAAGGTTTAAAGGTTGGTTAATCATGCAGGTTCAAGGAAACAATATTTTAATAATCCTTCTAACATCTTCATTTATAACCTGATAAGATATTTTAAGGCCCTCGCGTTCGCCTTTTATAATCCCCACAGCCTTTAATTTAAAGAGATGTTGAGATATGGTTGATTGAGGCAAATCAAGGCATTCTTGAATACTGGTAACATTACTCTCCTTTTCTATGAGGCCTTTTACAATACAAAGTCTTATAGGATGGGCAAGAGCTTTTAATAGTTCACTTTTTTGGACAAATTTTGACTTATTTTCCATATAATCAATCACCTTCTTCATTATTTTTGTTTAAATAAATAAATTAGTATCTGCCGTTTCTGCGGCAGCGAGGTAGGTGGCCACTCCTCCTATCTCTATCCCATCTATAAGCTCTTCTTTTTTGATTCCCATTAAGTCCAAAGACATACTGCAGGCAATAATTTTTACTCCCTGCTCTTTGGCCTGTCTTATCAATTCCTCCAGGGAAGCGACATTATTTTTTTTCATAATGTATCTTATCATCTTTCCGCCTAAACCGCCTATGCTCATCTGGGAGAGTTTTAATTTTTGAGGGCCCTTGGGCATCATCATTCCGAACATCCGTCCCAGAAAATCTTTTTTCACTTTCCCGCCGGTGGGTTTCCTCAGAATATTAAGTCCCCAGAAAGTAAAGAACATAGTAACCTTTCTTCCCATGGTAGCAGCTCCGTTGGCAATAATAAAAGAAGCAATAGCTTTATCCAGATTGCCGCTAAAGACTACCAAAGTTTTGTCATTACCACTACTTTTTATTTTTCTATTATCTAAATTATCCATTATTTGTTCACTCCCTTTTTTAATCCAGGCTTTGGTAATCGTCCCCTCTCTTATTATCCTTAATAACTGGTTGCCGGTACGCTTGCACCATGATTCCAGGTCAATGCCAAAAGCCGGGTCTGTTGCACTTATTTCCAATACTTCTCCTGTCTCCACTTCGTTTATCCCCTTAAATACTTTTATAATCGGTCCGGGGCATTGAAGGCCGCAGGCATCTAATTTAATTTTAACTTTTATATCAACCTCTTCCGAAACAGGAGAGGGCTCACTTGCTTTAATCAGGTCTGATTTTTCTATTTTTTCATATTGATAAATGTCCGGATTATCCTGCTTTTGAACAGCCGGGAAATAGGTTTTATATCCGCCGCTAAGGTTTTTAACCTTTTTATATCCTTTTTGTCTTAGGATTCGGCAAGCGATATAACCCCTTAGCCCTACCTGGCAGAAGATAATAATCTCCCGGTCTTGGGGGATTTCACTTAACCTGTTTCTTAATTCATCAACCGGAATATTTTTTGCTCCCTCAATGGTACCCAGGCTATATTCTTCGGGGGTTCTCACATCTATCAGGACAGTTTTTTCTTGGTCTAATTTCTCTATATCATGCCAGTGGATTATAACACTATCCCCTTTTAAGATATTGGAAGCTACATATCCGGCCATATTTACCGGGTCTTTAGCCGAAGAATAAGGTGGGGCATAGGCCAGTTCCAATTTTTCCAAATCGTAGACCGTCATCCCGGCTCTTATTGCTGTGGCGATAACATCTATTCTTTTATCTACTCCATCGTAACCTACTATCTGGGTTCCTAGGATTTTCCCACTATCCGGTGAAAAGAGAAGCTTAACAGATAAGGGAAGGGCTTCGGGATAATATCCGGCATGAGATGAAGAATGAGTAAAGGATTTTTCATAAGGAACATTACATCTTTTGA
>DPXH01000006.1 GCA_003527405.1 Candidatus Sediminicultor tertius
GAGATACGAGTTAATTATCATCCTCTATTAAATTATCATCATAAATCAGGGCTTGACTGATTAAATCAACTGCTTCCTGAGTTTCACATTTAGGAACTAATATTTCTACATTTCCGTTTAATTCATCTTTTCCCACTTCTAATTGATTTAAGATAGTGGCAATCCCATTTTCTTTTAGTATTTTTTCTAAATTTCTGGCTAACAAAATATCCTTAGCGATATAAATAACTTTCCACATTATAGATACACCCTTTAATAGTGATTTTTATTATTTTTTAACATTTTTCTGTCCACACTTTTTCATTTCCTAAAATACCACGAATCTCTTTTATAAATTTATCATTAATGTTGACTGAATATTTTTTATCTATGGCATGTAATATAGTTTTATCCTTATCCTTAAAATGAAGTATTACTTGACTTTTCCCCGGATATTCGTAAAATATTTCTTTTAACTTTCTTAAAAGGTTGGGTTCGTTTTTTTCAGTGTTAATCTCAAGATGAAGTTCTTCAGTAAGATTCTGATTTTTATTTTCTGTTTTGGGAGCAGGTCTTCTATTTTCTACATATTTTTCCAAAAGAGATATCTTTTCAGCAATAATTTTTGTCTTCCCTTCCGCCACATCAATATGCCCTTCCGTTATGACAATCTCATCTTTTTTTATCATTTCTTTGCATTTTTCGTAAACCTTAGGAAACGCTATTATTTCTACAGTACCCTCTAAATCTTCTAAGGTAATAAAGGCCATAAGATTCCCATTCTTAGTACTCTTTCTTTTTAAGTTATTAATCACTCCAGCTAAAACTACTCTACTTCTATCCGGGAGATTGCTTAATTCGAGTGAGGTGGAAGTTATAATTTTCTTTAATTTTTCCTTATAATCATTCAACGGGTGATAGGAAATATATAATCCTAACATTTCTTTTTCCATTGCTAAAAGCTCATTTTGAGAAAATTCAGATATATCCGGTAATATATCCTGGTAATTACCGCTTCTCTTATTTGAGGTATTATCTTCGAAAAGATCAAAGATTGAAGTCTGCCCATTTCTCTTGGATTTTTGATACTCCTGCCCGTTTTTTAATGATACATCTAAAGCCGCCAATAATTGGGATCTTCTTGCACCGATAGAATCAAAGGCACCACACTTTATTAAACTTTCAATTACCCTCTTATTTACTACTCTTAAATCAACTCTCTGGCAAAAATCGAGCAAAGAAGTAAAATTAGAATTTCTTTTACGTTCTTCAATAATACTTTTTATGGCTTTCTCACCAACATTTTTCACGGCAGCTAACCCAAAACGGATAGCCTTTCCCCCTACTACAGTGAAATTTACTAAACTCTGATTTATATCGGGAGGTAGTATTTCAATATTCATATTCCGGCATTCTTTTATATACAAAGCTACTTTATCGTTGTTTCCCATAATACTGGTAAGTAAAGAAGCCATATATTCTATGGTATAATGAGTTTTTAAGTAGGCGGTCTGATATGATATAAAAGCGTAAGAAACGCTGTGAGATTTATTAAAACCGTATCCGGCAAAATAGGCAATCAAATCAAATATTTCAGCAGCTGTATTTTTTTTAATATTGTTTTTTTGGGCACCTTTTATAAAAAGTTCCCGTTGTTTTTCCATCACTCCTTTCTGTTTTTTCCCCATAGCTTTTCGCAGGATATCTGCCTGTCCCAGAGTAAACCCGGCCAATTCACTGGCAATTTTCATAACCTGTTCCTGATAGACGATTACCCCATAAGTTTCTTTTAATATGGATTCTAATCGAGGATGCGCATATTTTATTTCTACAATTCCCCTCTTCCCATTGATAAAATCTTCGATCATACCACTACCCAGGGGCCCTGGTCTATACAATGCCAGCAAGGCAGTAATATCTTCCATGCTTTCAGGTTTTAATCTTTTAACTAAATCTCTCATCCCTTCACTCTCTAATTGGAAAATACCGGCACATTTTCCTTTAGATAACATCTTATATACTTTTTTATCATCTAAAGGAATCTTGTTTATGTCAACCTCTTCTCCCCGGGTATGTTTTATTATTTTTAAAGCATTGCTTATAACAGTCAAAGTGCGAAGTCCCAAAAAATCCATTTTCAATAATCCCAGTTCTTCCAATTCAGCCATAGCATACTGGGTACATATTTCTCCTTCAGCGGTTTTTTGTAGAGGGATGTAATCGGTCAGTGGCTTTCGAGAAAGAACTATGCCTGCAGCATGAGTAGAAGCATGTCGAGCTAAACCTTCTAAAGAAGAAGCAGTCTCAATCAACTTTTTTATATCCTCATCACTTTTCATTAACTCTTTGATTCGGCTTTCCATCTTTAAAGCTTTTTCGATAGTAATATTGGGTTCCCAGGGAATCATTTTAGCGATAGTATCCACTCGGGCATAGGGAATTCCCAATGCTCTCCCCACATCTCTAACAGCAGCTCTGGCTGCCATAGTACCAAAAGTAATTATCTGAGCTACTTTATCATTACCATATTTTTTTGAAACATAGTCAATTACTTCTTCTCTTCGTTCATAACAAAAATCAATATCAAAATCTGGCATACTAATTCTTTCAGGGTTTAAAAATCTTTCAAACAGTAATCCGTAGGCGATAGGGTCAATATTGGTAATATTTAGACAATAGGCAACTAAGCTCCCTGCTGCAGAACCACGGCCGGGCCCTACCATGATTCCTTTTTCTTTGGCATATCTTACAAAATCCCACACAATTAAAAAATAAGGTTCGAATTCCATCTTTTTAATCACTGAAAGTTCGTACTCTAATCTTTCCTCTAATTGTTCTGTAATCTCAGAATATCTCTCATTAAGCCCTTTGTAACAAAGCTCTTTTAAATAAGTATTAATATTATGTTCAGCAGGAACCTTAAATTCTGGTAAGTGAGCATGCCTAAAATCTATTTCCAAATTACATTTTTCGGCAATACGAATAGTGTTTTCGAGGGCCTGAGGAACTTTTGAAAAATTTTCTTTCATCTCTTCGGGAGAATTAAAATAAAATGCATCGGTAGAAAATTTTAAGCGTTTAGGATCACTTAAATTAGTAGCTGTTTGGATACAAAGTAAAATTTCGTGGGCTCGAGCATCTTCCTTATTGATATAATGGATGTCATTGGTCGCAACAAGAGGGATAGAAAGTTCCTGGCTTATTTCAATGAGATTTTCATTCACAATTTCCTGTTCGGGAATACCGTTTTTTTGTAATTCTAAATAAAAATTATCTTCTCCAAAAATATCTAAAAAATCAAGTGCTACTTCTTTCGCCTTCTTAATATTTTTCTCTAAAATGCATTGAGGGATTTCTCCTTTTAAGCAGGCTGAAAGAGCAATTAATCCATTACTATGTTCTCTCAATATTTCTTTATCAATTCTTGGTTTATAATAAAAACCTTCCAGATAAGATAAAGTAACTAACTTGATTAAATTCTTATAGCCTTCATTGTTTTTAACCAGCAGTATTAAATGATGAGGAGTCTCTTTTCTCTGCGAGGGTCTATCAAGCCTACTTTGCTGGGCAACATACATTTCACAACCTATTATAGGTTTTACTCCCTGCCGAATAGCGTCTTTGTAAAATTGTATCGCTCCATACATAACCCCATGATCGGTAATAGCCAAGGCAGGCATTTTATGCTTTTTAGCTTGAGCGACTAATTCTGATATTCGGCAAGCCCCATCTAATAGACTATATTCAGTATGTACATGTAGGTGAACAAAGTTTGCGTGCCACACGATAAAAACCCCCAGCTTTAATTCGTATCTCGTGAATCGTATCTCGTATCTCGTACAAAAGACAGTAAAAAGTAACAAGTAATATGTAATGGATAATTTTCAATAAAAATAATTTGTAATATGTAAGGGCAGACCTTGTGTCTGCCCATTTAGCTTTTTCTTCTTTTCTATTCGATATATATATGGGCATATTGCTATACATTGGTTTTTTATTATGGTAGTATTTATCTGAACCGAGTTATTTGGGCATATGGTGATACGCCCCTTGTTAATGCATTTTATTATCTTTATGCAATTAATTTCATTAACGGGCTTGAAAAATCAAACCCCTACATTTTTTTGACTGCTAGATTTTATTCTCTTTACGCGATACTCGATACAATTTTATTCTGGCTCCTGACTACTGACTTCTGAATTCCTTACGATTTCTTACGAGATACGATTCACGAGATACGAGATACGGTATTTTTTATTTAAAAAATACCTGTGCCAGTTCCCACCATTT
>DPXH01000004.1:0-1474 GCA_003527405.1 Candidatus Sediminicultor tertius
TTATCCAGGAGATAGCTTACAATAGCCTTCTTTTTAAAGCCAGGAGAAACTTGCATAATAAAATAGGAGCAGCTATGGAGGAAATGTACTTATCTAAAATCGATGAAAAAGTTGAGGAATTGGCTTATCATTTTAAAAACAGTAACGATAAAGAAAAAGCCGTTCTTTATTTAAATAAAGCCGGAGATAAAGCCCAATCCTTATACGCTTTTAAAAATGCTGTTAATTATTATCTGGACGGTATTAAAATTATAGAATCTACGGAAGTTGAAAAGGAACAGCTGACTCAACTTGCAGAAGCATATAATAAATTAGCTTTTTCCCAATCGATTATCGGAGAAAGAAAAGAAGCAGAAATTAATTTAAGCAAAGCTTTAGGATATTGCAGAGAAATCAAGGACAAAGATAATGAATCTTTAATCTTAATGAGTATGGGAAATTTATATGGAGATATGGGGCGGTGGGATAAGGCTATTGAATATTTTAAGAATAGTTTATTGATTGGAGAAGAATTAAATAATTTAAATAGAAAAGCACGAACGATCAAAAGCATCGGTTTGGCATATCTTTTTAAAGGAGATACTGAAAAAGGATATAAATACCTCAAGGATAGTTTGAAGATTTGTAAAGAAATAAAAGCCGAAATTCTCTATGCAATGGTTCTGAATAATATAGGGATATATTATGATATGGTTGGCGAGTGTGGAAAAGCCATAAATTATTATAAAAAAGGGTTGTCGATTTATGAAAAGCATAAAAATATAATTCAAATTTCTAAGACTATGGGGAATCTTGGTTTTGCCTATTCTTCAATAAATAATTCAGAATTAGCTATTTATTATTTAAAAGAAAGTATAAAATTATCAGATAAAATCGGTGATATATATTATAAGGGTATAAATATTGTTCATTTAGCAGAAGAATATCTTAAAAAAGACAATTTTAAAAAAACCAAGTTCTATATTATTCAAGCAGAAGAAATATTTCAAAAATTAGAAGATAAATTGGGATTAGCCGACGTGTATAGATTGAAAGCCAAGTTGCTTAAAAAATTAAAAAGATGGGAAGATTCTGAAATATTTTTCAAAAAAGCTATTAAAATATATTCTCAACAGAGAGACAGGCTTAATGAAGGTGAAACCTATTATGAATGGGGAGACATGTTACTTATAAAGAGTAATAAAGATTCAGCTGAAAAGAAATTATTAAAATCTAAAAAGATATTGGAAGGTATTGGAACAAAAAAGTATCTTAGAGAAATAGATGAAAAATTGAATAATTTAAAAAAATAATAAAAATACTCGATACTAATTAGTCGTTAGTGAATAGTGAATGGTCGTTAGCAATAGTTAGCGTTGAGCGTACAGCGTTTAGCGTATAGGTTTGAGCTGCAAGTGCAAGATTAATTAGCCTGCCGATCTTCCAGTCTATCAGTGGGCCAATCAAATTAGCCGTTAATTTCAAATACAAGTTC
>DPXH01000004.1:1858-2806 GCA_003527405.1 Candidatus Sediminicultor tertius
AACCGGTAAACTGGGTAACTGGGTAACTATACATGCGAGATACGATTCACAAGACTTGTCCCCGTGAAAACGGGGATACGAGATACGGATTTTTATTGATTTATTTGCATTTTATTATTTTTACTATATAATGTAAATGGGGGATGGTATAAAGGAGTTTAAATTTTCAAAGTAAACTCCCGATAATAGCAAATCAACCGAAAGGTTGAGACGCAAAGTCACAGGTCTAATGCTATTAAGTTAGCTAAGATGGCTGGGCTACCGAAGGAGATGATGCAAATGAAGAAAAGAATAGATTTTAAACTTCTATCTATTCTCTGCGTGATAGTATTAGTCTTTTTGGTTTTATCCGCTTCCGCCTTTTCTGCTAAAAAAGATAAGGTTGAAGAATGGATAGGAGTAGAAGGCGGTTCTATCACCCTTGAAGATGTTACCATTACTTTTGAACCAAATGTTTTGACCAAAGATACCAAAATATTCATTATATATTTTGGTGATGGCCTTTACCAATTTGGACCTGAAATAAAAGTTAATGGGACATTTACCTTGTATTTTGCTGATGCACCGGCAGGTGAATCAACAATAACGACTTTTAAAGAAGGTGAATGGGTAGAATTAACTTGTATTGACGGATATGTAGAGACTGACCATTTTTCACGATACTGTGGAGCTTGGTAAGTTTCAAAATAATTAATACCATTCCCCCCCCCTTTTTTAATAATAGAAAAACAGCAATAAAATAACCCCAGAAATAATCTGGGGTTATTTTTGTTTTACACCAATGTAATTAATTGACGCTCATCTAACAGCTATGTTAAAATCAGTAAGACAATTAATAGAACATTTGTCTTGCTTGGGATTGCCACGCACCGAAAACGGTGCTTGCAATGAAAGAGGGAAATAGGGAATGACATAAAGGTATGGAGAATTGATTAATGTCAGAAAATA
>DPXH01000084.1:0-7886 GCA_003527405.1 Candidatus Sediminicultor tertius
ACTCCGCCCAATCATCCATAAACATTTGACGAAGTTTTTCTTCAATAGTTTTCTCGTCCTTTTCCTCCTTAATGAGGGAAAATATCTTTTCATTAAACTGACGATTTTTAGCAATATCTTTTTCACTAACTCCCATTGCCCTGGAAATTAAAGCTCCCTGCAGATATAGAATTTCTTCCCCGGTTAATCCTGTCCCTGCCATTAATATAATAAAAGCCACATCAGGTGATTTTACCGCCACCATAGGAGCAATCAAACCCCCTTCACTATGCCCGATAAGTCCGATTTGTTCAGGATTAATTTCCTTTCGAGTCTTGAGATATTCTATCCCTGCTAATACATCAGACGCAAAATCTTCACTTGTTGCCTGAGAAAAGTCCCCGGTAGATTCTCCCACTCCCCGATCATCTACCCTGAGGACTGCAATCCCTTGACGAGTTAAATAATCCGCTAATACCAGGAAGGGACGATGGTTGTATATAGTTTCATTACGGTCCTGCGGTCCGGAACCACTAATTAATAAAACTACCGGCGAAGGACCCTTCCCGGATGGCAAAGTCAAAGTCCCTGCAAGTGTAATTCCTGCTTCCTTATTTTCATATGCTACTTCTTCTTCTATATAAGGATAAGGTTTTTTGGGCACTTGGGGTCTAAGGATTTCCACTGCTTTATCTACCCGATTAACTGTAAGGGGGAAGGTCCCTCCGGACTGTTTCCACTCTCCCTCAATGACTAAAAAATCTTCACTGACTTTCCCTTCAAAAACAGCTCCAGCAGATTTTACTTCCAGGCGTAAAGTATTATTTTCAAAAATAACTTCTTCCACGGGGATGCCGGTTACTCCCTGGTCAGGGCTATCCAGAGTTGCTGTTAGAGTACCTTCCGGATTTTTTGAAATTTTGAAGACGATCCTAAGTTCTGTCCCGGGAACTTTTAGCTTCCCCTCCCAGATTCCATCAATACTTATTTCAGAAGTATCTTGTTGTTGGGCTGAAACTATAATGTCTATTCCAACCATAATTATTAAAACAAAACAAATTAAATTAATAAATAAAATTTTATTCACCTTTTTCATAATATCTTTTCTCCTTTTCTATATCTAAAAAATTACTGAATCAATAATTAGCCTTTCTATTTTTATTTTCTCTCCTTACCAACTACGAACCAAACGCCACATCAAGTACCATCATTACTGTAAAACCTACCATCGCACCAAAAGTGGCTAAATCCGTATTTTTACCGCGTTGAGACTCGGGAATTAGCTCCTCAACTACTACAAAAATCATTGCCCCTGCAGCAAAAGACAGAGCATAGGGTAAGATAGGTTTTACCATAATAACAGCAACTGCTCCGATAACACTGGCAATAGGTTCTACTATTCCGGATAATTGTCCATACCAGAAACTTTTAAACCGTGACATTCCTTCGCCTCGAAGAGGTATGGAGATAACCAGACCTTCTGGGAAATTTTGAATCCCTATACCTATCGCCAGAGCAATTGCTACCGGTAAAGTTGCGGAAGGAAAACCTGCAGCAACAGCCCCAAAAGCCACCCCTACAGCCAGACCCTCAGGAATATTATGCAAGGTTACAGCAAGAATAAGTAAAGTACTCCGCTGGAAGGATGTTTTAATACCTTCAGCTTCTTCTCTCGGAAAGCCGAGATGGAGATGAGGAAGTATTTTGTCAATCCCCCCCAAAAAAATACCTCCCAGGAGGAAGCCCACCATTGGAGGAAACCATACCGGAACTCCCAGCCCTTCAGACATCTCAATAGCCGGAGCTAATAGTGACCAGTAACTCGCGGCAATCATAACTCCACCGGCAAAACCCAGCATAGTATCAAGAATTTTCTTATCTATCTCTTTGGCCATAAATACCATGGCAGCCCCCAGCGCAGTCAGTGCCCAGGTAAAAAGCCCTGCCAACAGAGCTTGTACTACAGGATGAAATTGTTGTAAAAAATCTACCATATTTTAACTTCCTTTTATCTTTATCGACCGTAGATAGCAGTTCTTTATTTTTCTTTAATAACTACAATTCTATATCTAATAATTCTTCTGCTTTTTTGATTTTCTTTTCTCTTGCCATTGTCTTTACTAAAAGAAATATTATACGATTTATAATAAAAATATATTAAGAATCATTTTAGTTCTTTATTCTACAAAATAAGCAAAAATCCTCTTTTTATATAAAAGTTTTTAGCTGTTTATATTAAGTTAGTGGCAATATTAGTGTAAAAACAACTTCTTCTTTTTATTTTACTCTATACAGAGTTATAGGGAAAGTAGATAAAATTTTAAAGCAGATTGATGATAGAAAAAAGTGAAAGGATTTGATTTATCAAATCAGATTGTCAAATGTTTTGATGCAAATTCCAAATAACAATTGAATATTTCATCTAACGATTTGCAAATAGTCGAAGTTAGTGACCAACGAGAGCGAAAGTAGGTAGCTGCTGTTGTGCTATGAAGCGAGCCATTATTTTTCAGCAATAACTAACATTTCAAAATCTTCAGTTGTAAGTTTATCATTCCTTGAAAAGGCTCCAATTTTTGCTCCATAAATATCAATCTTTTTAAAGCCTAATGTTTTTAATAACCATGTAATTTCAGACGGTACATAATATCTTTCATTACATTCCAATTCCTTCTTATTCCCAAAATCATCTTCTACTGTGGTAATATTGTGATCTCGGAAAGTCATTAAATCAAAAGTATTACTTTTATAGGTCGCACTCCCTTCTTCCGTTGTTGATGTACAAAATTCTTCAACTGAATGATATAGTGGAAATAATCCATTTAGTGTTGTAAAAATCAGCTTGCCTGAATCCTTTAATGACTTTGCAATATTTTTTAATATTTCATAATTCATTTCATCTGTTTCCATCAAAGGAAATGCTCCTTCGCAAAGCATTATTGCCAAATCAAATTCATTCTTAAATGGCAAATTCCTTGCATCATGTTTCTGAAAATCTATTTGCAGGTTTTGAGCTTGCGCTTTTTCTTTTGCTCGCTCCAATTGTGATTCTGACAGATCAATTCCTGTAACCTTGTAACCCCTTTTTGTCAATTCAATCGAGTGTCTACCGGTACCACACCCGATATCAATTATTTTTAACGACTTATTAAAACCAATTTCTTTTTCGATGAAATCACACTCACTGATTGTGCCCTGTGTAAAGCTTTCTTTATCATATTTTCTACCATAGTTCTCAAATAACGATTCATACCATTGTTTCATATTGATTTCTCCTTATCTTGGCTCGCTCCTTCGTACAACGGAATCGGATTATGCGAAGTTTGCGGAGCGTGGTAGAGTAAATTTGGGCGTAGTGTAACGAAGCCGTATAGACCGTGTTATATGACCCGTTAGGGCAAGAGAGCGAGATAGGAGCGACCGCAGAGTTCTAAACCCCGCTGTATTCTTTATTTACATCTTTTTTGCAATCTTTCTTGAACCGCTTCACTTATTAACTCCCGGATTGCATCAGAAGCAATCCACCTTGCACTTCTTGAATCCATTTTTTGAATCTCTTTTGCAGTTTCAATTGCTTTCTTGTTTAAATTCAAATTCCGTTTTCCAATATTCCTTAACGCCCAATTAACTGCCTTTTTAACATAGTTTCTATCGTCATCCGCCTGCCGTTTTATCGCTGGCAGTAAGACCAAAAACTTTTTGTCCGGCGATTCCTTGTCGTGCCATGCCAGACACGCCATCAAGGCAAAGCCAGCGCGCTTTTCAAATTCTTTTTCGCGATTTGTCCACTCTATTGCCTTCTCCCATGCCATGGGTGCTTTATCAAATAAATTCATGCAACACTGATCGCATACGTCCCATGAGTCAAAATCCCTTATCCACGCATCCATTTGTTTTTTTGTCACCTGATTCGGTTCGTCAATCATGCTCGCTAGTATGCGCGCTTCGTGAATACCTGAATCCCAAAGTTGTTGAGCAAGAGAGTGATCCCTTCCGATTTCTTTTGCCATTTTCCTTAGGTTTGGAATAGAAACTCCGTAAGTATTTTCCGGACTAATACCGAACCGCGCCATGCCCTCTACTGCCTGGGGATTAGATAATGCCTTTAGTTTTTTAAGGATGTTCTCATATTGCATTTTTCTACCTTTTTATGTTCTTTTTTTACTGGTTGCCGCAGTATTGTCTTCATTTTTTCTTCAGGAACCCGTCTTGGATCCGATAGATAAATCTCATGGTGAAGAGCCTTTTCAATAAGATTTTTTTCTTCCATCAATTCTTTCATCTTTGCCAGTGATTCAGGTTCAGTTGAATAAGGACCGATATGTAACACCTGCGCACATTGGAATTTCATATAACATTTCGCGGATAAAAGAAGTCCCGACTTGTCGGGATTTTGGGAAATCTTTGATTTCCCTTTTATCCGCTGTTATATGACCCGAGCGACAATCGGGAGCGAGAATACAACATGGCGAAACAGAGCGGAGCCAGATAGGCTCTGTTAGACGATAAAACTGCATACATAAACATAAATATTTTCATTTTCTTTTTACATAAAAAACGTAAACCAACTCTCTTTTTTTGAAACATAGTTAATATTTTTCAAACCATCTTGGTTTAAACTTGTTGCCCTTCACTACTAATCTGTGCATCCTTTCTTGAGGCCTTTTTTCCTCGGGGCTTTTTCCTGACGTTTTTGGTACATTTCCCGAATCCAAACATGAACAGGAGCCTTCCATTTTTGTGTCTTACTCGGAATATTCTTTATTAGACTTCTCGGGTTTAAGCCCATCTCTTTAGCCATTCGTACTGTTTCTTCATTTAATCGACATTTCTTTTTTGCTTCGGCCCATTCGGTTTGTTTTTTATTATTACTGGCCATTAAACATCTCTCCTGAATATGTTAATTATTTAATCCAACTTACCATCAAATTGCTGGCACTTAATTAGACCACAAGCTCAGATTGAGGTAGGAAACTATGAATAATTACACTTTAATCTTCATCAGTTTTGTCTACCATTTTAAGTCGAAACTGCCATCCCTCGTATGAGGTTATCATCCGTCCGAATTCGTCCCACGTAAAATACTTCCCATCAATTATAACAGTTGGACTATCCTCACCAAAGCCATACTCTATTCGCCCCCGAATAATCCCTGGGCTAACAAGCGTCCAACTTCCATGAAGCATTTTTAAACTTTTATGTTTCATCAACCTTTGCAACCGATTAAGCAATTTTATTTTAAGGTCACTTATATCACAAGAAAAGCCATCAAGAACACCTGACATATAGCCGCCAGGTTCTCCATCTTTTAATTCAAAGGCTTCAATCAACTTCCCTGTTGGCACCAATAAACTCCTAAAATGAAATGTGTGTTTTCCACCATAACTGTCCTCAAGTGTAATTGGGTCAAAATTAACAGCCTCGAAATCAATACCAAGTTCTTGCGATATCTTTTTATTAAAGCAGTTAAAACAGTGTCTTTTGCCATCTTCAGGCGAAATGACTGTTTCATATTTTGGTACTTTTGCGCCACAATAATCACAAATCACCTTCATTTAAATTACTCCCCTCTAATAGAAAGTTTAAAGTAACGCTCTTTGACATTCAATATTATACTAAATCCAAAATAATCTACAATAAATTTTAATTTTTATTGATTAATTTTTCAAAATAGATTTGCATTATGTTTAATAACTGCAATTTTAATTATCAATTATTTTACCAATATCTCTTTCCGGAAAGAAATTTATCGGTTCCTTGTTTTTTGATTTTCCTTAGATTTTTTAGATGAGCATCTTCATGAATCGGTTTTAAGAAATCTAATTTGCTACAAGTTTCAAATTCCTCACATTCCCAACAGCCTTGAATGTTCTTTTTTTCGCAACATTTTCTGATTTTACAAAATGGGGGTCCCCCTCCGTCTCTACAAACTCTGCTGCAACGCAATCTAACCATAGCCCCTAAAGTTGAATAACACTTTTCGTAATCTTTGAATTCCTTAAAGTATTTAGATAAACCTTTAGAAACTCGATTAAACTTTTCTTGTCTTAATTTTTTCCTCAAATCTCGGGCTAAATCTGCAATTTCTCCTTTGTAATTAACACAATCTCCACAATAAAGTCCGCAATAAGCAATTAATTTTTTATCTTCATCCATCACTCTCAATACTTTCCTTCCTTTTATTATTTTTATCTATTTACTACTCCGTTCAACAAAATAAATTCTTAAAAAATTAATTAATCTACATCTTGCTTTATCTTTACTTACTGCAAAAATATTAAAAACCCTCTTTTTATAAAAAAGTTTTTGGTTTTTATATACGATATATTGACAATAATATGTTTATATGATAATTTATTCATATAATCATATGGAGAGCATTAAGAAAAAGCAATGAAAGAAAAAACAAAAATTTTCATTATAGTCACCGTATTTATATTCTTCTATTTTATGCCATTTAATAGTTCTAAAATATTAAATGCCCTAATGGAATCCTTGTTAATGGCACAGGATTATGCTCGTCAGCATGTATTATTATGCCTGATTCCTGCATTTTTTATTGCCGGAGCAATCGCTAATTTTATTAGTCAAGAAAATATAGTAAAATATTTTGGAGCAGAAGCCAATAAATTCTTAAGCTATACTATCGCTTCTGTTTCCGGAACAATTTTAGCAGTTTGTTCCTGTACGGTTTTACCGCTTTTCGCCGGAATTTATAAACGAGGAGCAGGAATAGGACCAGCAACCGCTTTTCTTTATTCCGGACCAGCGATAAATATATTGGCAATTATTTTAACTGCTCGAGTATTAGGATTTGAATTGGGTTTAGCTCGCGCCATTGGAGCAATTATTTTCTCTATAGTAATCGGCTTGTCTATGCACTTTATCTTTCATGAAGACGAAAAAGAAAAAATTAAAGACAAAAGCCTATTTACTGAAAGTAACGCACCAGAAGAAAGACCCTTATGGCAGACAGCATTTTATTTTGCAACCCTGGTAGGGATATTAATTTTTGCTAATTGGGGAAAAGATGAATCACTTAAAATTTGGCAAGTAATTTATAACTCTAAGTGGTATATAACCGGTATTCTCTTAACTATTTTATTCTGGATGCTGGTTAAGTGGTTTAACAAGGAAGAACGGGCTCGATGGGTAAGTTCCAGTTGGAGTTTTGCTCAGCAGATATTGCCCCTTTTGCTGGGAGGAGTTTTAGTAGCAGGTTTTTTACTGGGCAGACCGGGGAGCGAAGCATTGATACCAAAAATATGGATTGGGAATTTAGTTGGGGGAAATAGTTTATGGTCAAATTTATTTGCCTCGGTAGTCGGAGCTTTTATGTATTTTGCTACCCTTACTGAGATTCCTATCTTACAAGGATTATTGGGTGCTGGTATGGGTAAAGGCCCGGCATTAGCTCTTTTACTTGCCGGTCCTGCTTTAAGCTTGCCAAATATGTTAGTTATCAGAAGCATTATGGGAACAAAAAAAACTTTAGTATTTATCTTTTTGGTAGTAGTTATGGCAACCTTTAGCGGAATGATTTTTGGCAATTTTTTTTAAAAATATAAAATAAAAAATGAAAGGAGGGTTTTAAGATGAAGATTGAAATCTTGGGAACCGGTTGTCCAAAATGTAAAAAATTACACGAACTTGTAGAGGAAGCCATCAATGAATTTGGTGTTTCAGTAGAAATTATTAAAGTAACAGATATCAACAAAATTATCGATTATGGGGTTATGGTCACGCCTGCTTTAGTTGTTGATGGAGNNAAAAAGAAATTACTGAGTGGATAAAAGAAAAGAAATAATAAAATTGAGAAAAACCTATCACCTAAGACAGAACGAGAGAATAATAGTGAAGGTGATAAAAATTCAGGACGTTCCTACTGTTCTTGTTGAAAATAAAAT
>DPXH01000084.1:8076-12372 GCA_003527405.1 Candidatus Sediminicultor tertius
CCTGCTTTAGTTGTTGATGGAGATGTAAAGGTAGCAGGCAAAATACCCGGCAAAAAAGAAATTACTGAGTGGATTGAAGGGAAAAAATAATGATGTTCCCGCTGTTCTTGTTGAAAATAAAATCAGATGTGAAAGGATGCTAACTAGATGAAGGGAAGAAAATATATTTATATCATAATTTTTTTAGTACTTTTAGCTGTCGTCTTTGGTTTTAAAAAGGTATCTAATAACACCGAAGCTACTTTAACTCAAGAAGATACAACGATCGAGGAGGTTAAAGTAACCTTTGTAGAGCTTGGATCGGTTGGCTGCATTCCCTGCGATAAGATGCAGCCAATTATGAAAGAAATTGAAGAAGAATACAAAGGACAAGTAAAAGTAGTTTTTCATGATGTGAAGACCGCAGAAGGCAATCCTTATATTAAGGAATTTGGCATTAGAGCAATTCCAACTCAGGTTTTTCTTGATAAAGATGGAAATGAATATTTCAGGCATTTAGGATTTTTTGCCAAAGATGAATTAGTGAAAGTTCTTCAAATGCAGGGAGTTAACTAATGATAAGAATCATGTTTGAATGGTTATCTAATTCTCTTCAATTGAATCCATTTATTGCCTTAACTGCTTCTTTTATCTGGGGAATATTCAGCATATTATTAAGCCCCTGCCATTTGGCCAGCATTCCCTTAATTATAGCGTTTATCGGAGAGCAAGGTAAGATGTCAACGAAAAGAGCTTTCTGGCTGGCAACCTCTTTTTCTCTGGGTATTTTAATAACTATTGCCGCTATCGGTCTTATTACCGGACTTTTAGGTCGCATGCTTGGTGATGTCGGTTCTTATGGAAATTATATAGTGGCAGTAATTTTTTTCGTTATAGGTTTTCATCTTTTAGAAGTCATTCAATTACCTTTTCTGGGGAAAACTAATCAACCAACCTTCCGGAAAAAAGGATTGTTGGCCGCTTTTGTATTGGGCCTTATTTTTGGTGTCGCTCTTGGTCCCTGTTCCTTTGCTTATATGGCACCAATGTTAGGTGTTGTATTTACAATATCAGTAACACAATTTTTTTATGGAGCTGCACTTCTTTTTGCTTATGGTGTTGGTCATTGTTCGATAATAGTCTTAGCTGGAACCTTTACAGAAATTGTGCAAAAGTATTTGAATTGGAATGAAAAATCTAAAGGCACAGTTTTAATTAAAAAAATATGTGGTGTTCTAATTATTTTAGGTGGGATGTATTTAATTTGGAGTATTTGAAAGGAGATTAACTATGGTTAAAGAAAAAAATGGCGGTTTAAATGTTTTTGAAAAATATTTAACGGTATGGGTCTTGTTATGTATTATTATTGGGATTATTTTTGGCAAGGTTATTCCCGGAGTAGCAAAATATCTTGACGGGTTAGCAATTTATATTGGTGATGCACCGGTTGTCTCTATCCCTATTGCAATCTGTCTATTTTTTATGATGTATCCGATTATGGTAAAGATTGACTTTGGAGAAGTTCTAAAAGCAGGAAAATCAATTAAACCGGTCGGACTGACTTTATTTGCTAACTGGGCAATAAAACCTTTTACCATGTATGCTATATCTATCTTTTTTTTAGGTTTTCTCTTTAAAAATTTCATTGGGAGCGAAGCAATGGATTTAGTAAAACTTCCCCCTGGAGCAGATTGGGCAGTGGGAACAATTCATGGAGCAGGAACGGTAGTTTTAGATAATGGTCTGAGGATGCTTCAAATTCCTCTGTGGAGAAGTTTTCTTGCTGGAAATATTTTATTAGGTATTGCCCCCTGTACAGCAATGGTCTTGGTCTGGGGTTTCCTGGCAAAAGGTAATGCAGGACATACACTGGTTATGGTAGCAATAAATTCTCTAACTATGCTCCTTTTATATGGACCGCTTGGCGGATTCTTGCTTGGCGTAGGGAGATTACCCGTTCCCTGGCAAGCACTACTACTTTCTATAAGCATCTATGTTGCCCTGCCCTTGGTGGCAGGTTATTTTTCCAGAAAATGGATAATGAAAGCAAAGGGCGAAAAATGGTTCAAAGAAAATTTTTTACACCTTCTTACCCCGGTATCAATTATTGCCCTTCTATTTACTCTGGTCTTGCTTTTTTCCTTTAAAGGTGAAATTATTTTAACCAAACCTTTAACTATATTATGGATAGCTATTCCACTCTTTATCCAAACCAACCTTATCTTTTTTCTCACCTATGGATTAGCAAAACTATTGAAACTTAAATATGAAGATGCTGCTCCTTCTGCATTAATCGGAGCAAGTAATCATTTTGAGGTAGCCATAGCAACTGCAATAATGGTTTTTGGTATATCTTCTGGCGCTGCTTTGGCAACAGTAGTGGGTGTTTTAATTGAAGTCCCGGTAATGTTAATGCTTGTTTCGGTCTGTAAAAGAACACGCCATTTCTTTTAAAATTAAATTAAACGGACTTTACCAATATCTTTTTTCGGTAAGAAATTTATCGGCTCCTTGTTTTTTAACTTCAGAATGACCCTGCCGCTTGCCGCAGGGTCATTCATTTTTTCTTAAATTTTTTAAATGGTCGGGGCGAGAGGATTTGAACCTCCGACCTCTTGATCCCGAACCAAGCGCGCTGCCAAACTGCGCTACGCCCCGAAAACCACAATTGAATTATATCATAATCAATTAGTCGAGGCTACTAATTTATTTGGATTAATTTTTATAATGGTTATTCTTTTTCGAAGGAAAAGAAAGGCAAGAAAATTATAAGGAAAGAGACGAAATAAAGTGATATGATATTCTCAACAATTGGATTGAATTGCTAAAATATTTTTAATGTCTTACAATGGAAACCATTGTATATTAGAATTAAAACAATGTGGATTTTTTCTTTTAAAATTATTGGGGAGGTTATATGTGTTTAATCTTACTGCATTTCTCTCCTATGTCTTAGTCGTATCATTTACACCCGGTCCAAATGTAGTTTTATCCATGGTAAATGCTAATAAATTTGGTTTCAGAAAGACTTTTAAGTTTTTACTGGGTATCTTTGCCGGTTTTTTCATCATTATGTTTATCAGTAATTATTTCAACCTAATACTTTTCAATATTATTCCGAAGATTAGACCTTTTATGGGTATTCTGGGTGCAGCCTATATGACTTTTCTCGCAATATTAATTATAAAAAGCAAGGATGCATCAGAAGAGAAAGTTGATGAAAGATTAAATTCATTTTTCACCGGTTTATCATTACAGTTCGTTAATCCAAAATTAATACTTTATGCCATTACCGTCAGTTCTAATTTTATTGTTCCTTATTATAAATCAAACATGATTTTGTTTTTCTTCACCACCTTCCTATCATCTCTTATACTAATTTCTGTTTCATTGTGGGCTCTATTCGGAGCACTTTTCAAAAAATTCCTATCAAGACACAGGAAGCCATTCAATCTGGTGATGGGTTTACTTTTACTCTATGGTGCAATTTCCATATCCGGTATTCTTGAATTATTAAATTAATACTACTTTTTCACTATTTTTATTTTCAAATAACTTGTATCCTATCTATGATATAAGTTAAGAATAATTTGAATTTTGGTGAATAAATATCTCCGAACCAAGCATTCATACATAATATCTATTTGTATCAAAACGTGATTATTTTAAATTTATGCGCTATGAAGGAAGCGGCAATTATTTTAAGAATATCGCCGGGTAAAAAGGGCAGCATACCAATTGCTATCGCTTTTTTTATTCCTATCCCTGTGACCAAAGATAGTTGGGTTATGCCTATAATATATAAAATTATAGTTCCTATTATACCTGCCAGAAAATAATATAAAATATTCTTTTCTTTTTTTAATTCTACTATCTTCCCAATAATATAAGCGGAAATTATAAATCCCAATAAAAATCCGCCGGTTGGTCCAAATAAAATACCTATTCCGGCTTTAAAACCGGCAAAAACTGGTAGGCCTATCACGCCCAGCAATACATATATTATCTGACTTGACGCTCCCATCGCACTTCCCAGGGTCATACCGGCAAGAAGAGTAAATAATGTCTGTAAAGAAAGAGGAATAGGATAAAGAGGAATAGAAGTGAATGCTCCCACTGCAGTTAAGGCAGCAAACAAAGAGATTAAAGTCATCTGACGAATATTTATTTTTGACACTCTTAACCCCTCCGAGTTCTTGATAAATTATTGTTAACCAATATAATATCTTAAGTTAACGACTATGTCAAAAAAATTTACTTTAAAACAAATTTATCTGTTCTGAACTTATAGGATGATTGCCTTTGTAAATATTTCCC
>DPXH01000043.1 GCA_003527405.1 Candidatus Sediminicultor tertius
AAGTGCCCGCAAGCACAAAACCGCAATAACTGCCGAATCAATACCCCCGCTTAATCCTAATATTACTCCCTCTCTTTCTAATTTTTCGGTATACTCTCTGATAAAATTCTCCAAAGAAAGGGTCACCCTCTCAGGCTTAATTTCCATTTCAGCCTTCAGTTTTTCTAAAAGAACCTCACTCATTATTTTTTACTATCCTATGAAATATTTTTTAAAATTTCCTCTTATACAGTTTTCTCTAATACTGCATATATTTTACAAGCTCAATTTGCCCTTGTAATTCATTATTATCAAATATCTTACTCCTAAGAGGAAGGGCTAAGTCCGGGTCAATAACCCATTCGGCTATCATTTTTTCCTCTTCATCAGCCTGGAAGAGCTGGCAGACAAATCCTTCTCTTCCCGCAATCTTTTCTTTTCCTATTACCTTTATTATACCTGCTCCAAAGAAATTCATCTTTTCTCCTACCTTCAAATCCATCTGACTGAAGAAGAAACCATAGGCAGGATTAATCACCAGCATATTCAAGGATATTCCGTAACTACCCATCAAGCCGAAAGCCGTCTCTGGGCCTAACTCATCTTTAGTCAAAGTTCCTTTGGTAATATAACTAACTTCATAGACTTCCTCGCCGCTTGCCGATTTTTCACTACTTTCTTTGATATCCAGAATATAGATAGATTCCTCTATCTCCTCATCTTCTTGTAATAAAATTTTAAATTCAAAATACTCATTTCCTTTGAACTGGTAAGGCTCCCATTTTTCTGCCCAGACCATCTGTCCTATTCCCAATAAAAATAATCCTACTAACATTACAATTAAAAACTTCTTACCTGTTTCTCTCATTTTATTATTCCTCCTCTATCTCTTTCTTTATGTATTTTTATATTCAACAAAAGATTTAAAAACCCTTCTTTTTGAGAAAATATTTTTATTTACCTGTTATGACTCTATATAATGAAGAAGTGTAGGAGTGTATTGCATATGCCAGTTTAAGCTCCAATGCCCCACTTAACCCCTTATAAAATAAGTCTTTCCGCTCACATTTAAAATAATTTATTTTAAGCCGTTTTAAGCGCCTATTTTAAAAAATAGGATAAATCACTCCAGGCAACTTCAAGAAACGCCGCTACGACGATTTTTCTCTGAAACCCCTATATTTTCGGCGTTTTAGAGCCTTCACATTTTTCTCTATAAAAACTAATAATCCTCTAATTCTATATAAATTTATTCCTTTTATTCATGTCGTGTCTTTCGTAATAATATAAGAATTAGAACTAACAATATCTACTTATAAATGGGGAAAGTGTGTAAGAATTGTGGAAAAATGACCTCTTGAAAGCCTTATATAATAAAGGTTTTAGCGAATATTGCGAGATTTTGCTTATATGAGCAAATTTCGCCTTGACCTATACTTTACCCTTCAAAAACGGCACTTTTTCGACTAAAATTTCACTCTTTTAAAAACTGTAAGTGGCTATTTACAAGGGTTTCAGGATTTCGAAGAGGCAAAAATAGCCCAAAAACAGGGGTAGTAATTTTGCTGATTTTTCGAAAATTAAGGCACATTTAAAGGCACTCTACGTGCGTTAAAAGGCATTCCTGAAGGGGGTCCGAAAGCCTTGCAAATAAAGTGTTTCAGAAAGGCAAAATAGGAACAGAGAACCGTCCCCTGTTTCTTGGATTATTGACCTGGCACAACGGTCCCCATTTATTTAATTTAAAAGTAGAAATATTAATTATCAAAGAAAATGGGTGTCCCTATTATCTTTTATCCTGCTCATTTCTTTACCTCAATACTTTTACCTTTAGATGTTAAACGGTATTTTTGCTTAGGACTGTTTGGATTTTTTGGAATAGTATATTCAATAAGCCCAGCCTTCATTAAATTTCTTACCTGTTTATTCAACTCACCTGAAACAGTTTTATGACCTATTTTCTCAGCAATAGCAGATTTGCTAAATTCTCCATTTCTTAAAACATACAGTATTCTGCCTTGTAAAGGTAACTCTGGCCGTAGCTCTGGCTGTAACTCTGGCCGTAGCTCTGGCTCTTTATCTTTGGCAAATGCTGGATGAAGCAGTAATTCTACCACAAAATAACTGCGGTTTTCATCCGTATGAAAAATCGGTTTCGGAGAATCGTTCTTTTTGATTGCCTGTAAAATCTTCGGTATTCCTGTCCCTCGCCCTTCTGTCATATCGAGCTCTTTCAAAAATTCTCCTATTCTTCGGTTACGATATCTCCTTGAGATAAACCGACATTCTTGCATATCTTTATCAGTAATTGATCTGTCCGGTCCCGGGAAACTGCCAATCGTAATTCTATCTGGTAATATCCTTACTTCAATAGGCTCACGTATCTCATACGAACGATGATAAACAGCGTTGGTCAAAATCTCCTCTATTGCTACAAACGGATAATTATATCTGCGTTCCGCTTCTGCCCTGTCAGGAAATTTCTGAACTTTTTCTTCAATAAATTGAGATTTAATATAATTAAGCGCATCGGTAAGCATCCGGTCAAGCGGCCCTTTAAAAGATTTCTCAGAAAAGGAATCAGCCCCTGGTCCATCAGGGAAATGCACCACATCAATTTGTGTTTGCGGGAAAAACTCATACGGTTCAGGATTAAAAAACATCAAACCAACATTTTTTGGCCGTACATATTCCTCAGATCCATCGACAATATTCATATTTCGACACAACCGTACAAAATCCATCTTCGCGGACTCACTGAAAAGATCACTTTTTACTTGCTGTAAATAACCTCGGACCAATCCAAGATCAAGATCTTTGATAGTTGCTGTATGATGCATACGATCATCAAAGGGAATTTTTGAGGCTAATTCAAATAACTCCTTTTCGTCTTGTGTTTTTGCAATAACTGTTTTAGATGCTTTTCGAATATAATATACATACCTGTTATTCAACTTGGATAAAGAAATAGGAGCCTTGTACGGCCGTGATTGACCACCGATACACCATAAAACCAAAACTTGCTCTTTCTTAAACGTACAGGGAAAAACAATCGGATGATAATACGGCTGTATTTTATAGCCGAGTTCAATGATCTCCTTCTGGATTTTATCGATAATATTTTTACAAAGCCCTTTCGGAGGTAGAACAGGACGCCCATTTTTTTCATTGATTCCCAAAATAATATATCCACCGCCTAAATTATGAAAATCATTGGCAAATGCACACATTGTATGCAAGACATCCTCCGGATTCCAGCCTTCTTTGAATTCTAATCGCTCCCACTCTACTGTACGCGCATTTATTAAATCATTTATATTAATAGGTAACTTATTCATATACTCTATCCATCCCTCTGTGCCTTTGCACTTTTATTTCTTACTTTTTTTCACCGTTACTTTCTTTACTTCTATAATCAAGTTACCGAATTATTGAGCTGTTACACCTGCCCTATTTATCTAATTTAAAAGTAAAATATCAATTGTATAAGAAAATGGGTATCTGTCCCTATTATTCTCTAACGCACCTTCTCTATTTTCTTCTATATTATTTCCTGTTTATGTCAATAAGTGTGTCAAAAAACCATCCCCTGACACATTCATTCCCTATCATTCTAATTGTTATAAAAATGAAAACATAGAACTGAAAGCTTTACGCCTCTTGAATTATCATCTTTAAAATGGAAATCAAATTCGAAACAACCATCTCTTTGTTTGCCATTATATCTAATAAAACAATCATGTCTTGATGTTAAAGATTTAACCTGCTCTAATACAGGTTCTAACTGCTTATTTTTAATAAAACATAATATAGCAGATTTTGAATCACGCCAAGTTAGATATGACAAAATTTGGTCAATCGTTTTGTAATAATTTTCTATACCGCTCCAAAATTTACATTCAGCAATAAATAGATTTGAATTTTCATGCCGAATTAATATATCAGTTTTCCCATTTTTGTTAAAAGTTTCGCCAGTAACACTTTGAAAATGAGGTGATAATGCCATAATAAAATAATCTCTTAAAATTTCTTCATCTTTCCCTAAATAAATTTCTGGATGTCTTTCTATTTCTACTCCAATGTCATAACATATTTTTAATATATCATTATATACTGATATATCCAATGCGGGTTCTGGCGTAAATTCTTTACTTGGAGCAGAAGGCTTTATTATTGGCCTCTTTTTTACAACCGGAATATTAAAAGTCGAAGGAACATTTTTAGCCTTTTTGAAGGGTACTCCTAAGGCTCTGATAAATTTATTTTTTTTAAAGATTTCTGATTTGCGATCTTCTAATATTTTCTTTGCCTTATCTCTTAAGCTAGCATTAAATGATAGTATTTCATTAAAATAAATCTTTTCATTTTCTTTAATTTCTGAGAATATACGATCTGCTTCTTTCTTTAATTCATCAGCATTATTCTGCCAATTAATAATCTCAAAATATACTTCTTTCCCATTATACTTTAACATTTCATTTCGTAAATATCTTTTAGGTAAGCAATAAATTAACAAATTAAATAATCCTGAAAATGGTACGTGGTATATAATAATTTCTTTTTGGTATTCCTTTCCAGATACTACAAAAAAATCAGAAGGAAATCTTTCAGCAGGAATCATTCGTTTTTCTTCTGTAATATAAATGTTATCCCAGTAAAACTTTAAAGATTCTATTGTATAATTATTAATAATATATTCTAAATATACTGAATCATCTAAGTTTAATATTTTATTTTCTTCTTCATTTTGTATTTCCGTTTTCATTCGATCAATCAGGCCGTTTAGAAAATTACTTAATTTCAATTCATTATACATTCCTATAAAAATACTCCATCTTTATGATTTTTTCTCAATAGATCTTATTTTATGAGTCGATTGTAAAAGATAAAAAATGATATATAAACTAATTTTCCGAGTATTCCTTCTGGAATTTTTTAAATAATTTTTTTATTTCAGTAAAATTCTTTTCTTGTTTGAGAAGATTAGTATTAAATGTTAGACAATGTTCAATATCTTTTTTCGAAAGATAATTCTAACGAATTAATATTTCTCTAATTTGATCTACACCATCTGAAAATTCTCTAATATTGTAATTCCAGCTATTTTTTAGGAATTGCCTATATACACTTTCAATAGTAAAAATTTAACCTATTTTTTACTATATAGTAATGGGGGCATATGCCCCTAGGTCTCCCTTAAGTATATAATAAAATTTAATTTTTTAACACATGTTCTTTGACAATTTTAACATGTATACCCAAAACTATTCTACCAAAGATATAGCCAGAGCTACTTCCCATGGACCTTCATCGGTTGATAGATATATC
>DPXH01000016.1 GCA_003527405.1 Candidatus Sediminicultor tertius
TGGAGCTGCACTTCTTTTTGCTTACGGTATTGGTCATTGCTCGATAATAGTCTTAGCGGGAACCTTTACGGAAATTGTGCAGAAGTATTTGAATTGGAATGAAAAATCTAAAGGTACGGTTTTAATTAAAAAAATATGTGGTGTTCTAATAATTTTAGGCGGAATGTATTTAATTTGGAATATTTGAAAGGAGATTAACTATGGTTAAAGAAAAAAAAGGTGGTCTGAATGTTTTTGAAAAATATCTAACGGTATGGGTCTTGTTATGTATTGGTATTGGAATTATTATTGGTAAAGTTATCCCTGGGGTAGCAAAATATCTTGATGGATTAGCAATTTATATTGGTGAGGCACCGGTTGTGTCCATACCGATTGCAATCTGCCTATTTTTTATGATGTATCCCATTATGGTCAAAATTGACTTTGGCGAAGTGTTAAAAGCAGGAAAATCTATTAAGCCGGTCGGACTGACATTGTTTGCTAACTGGGCAATAAAACCTTTTACTATGTATGCTATATCTATCTTTTTTTTAGGTTTTCTCTTTAAAAATTTCATTGGGAGCGAAGCAATGGATTTAGTAAAACTTCCACCTGGTGCAGATTGGGCAGTGGGAACAATTCATGGGGCTGGAACCGTAGTGATAAGTAATGGGATGAAATTGCTCGAAATTCCCCTGTGGAGAAGTTTTCTTGCCGGAAATATCTTGTTAGGTATTGCTCCCTGTACAGCAATGGTCTTAGTTTGGGGTTTCTTAGCGAAAGGTAACGATGGACATACTCTGGTTATGGTAGCAATAAATTCTCTAACTATGCTTTTTTTATATGGTCCACTCGGTGGATTCTTACTTGGCGTAGGAAAATTACCAGTTCCCTGGCAAGCACTACTACTTTCTATAAGCATTTATGTTGCCTTACCATTAGTAGCAGGTTATTTTTCCAGAAAGTGGATAATAAAGGCAAAGGGTGAAAAATGGTTTAAAGAGAATTTTTTACATTTACTTACCCCAGTATCAATTATTGCCCTTTTATTTACTTTAATCTTACTTTTTTCCTTTAAAGGTGAGATTATTTTAACCAAACCTTTAACCATACTATGGATAGCTATTCCACTTTTTATTCAAACCAATCTTATTTTTTTCCTCACCTATGGATTAGCAAAACTATTGAAACTTAATTATGAAGATGCTGCTCCTTCTGCGTTAATTGGAGCAAGCAATCATTTTGAGGTAGCTATTGCTACTGCTGTAATGATTTTTGGCTTATCTTCTGGTGCTGCTTTAGCGACAGTAGTAGGAGTTTTAATTGAAGTTCCAGTAATGTTGATGCTTGTTTCGGTCTGCAAAAGAACGCGTAATTTCTTTTAAATTAAATTGCCTGTCTATAGTTTTTATTTATTTTTTTTCTGTGTCCCGAAAAAAGATCAAATATTATAATATAGGCAGGTAATTTATTATATAAACAAGAAATCAAAACAAATTATTAAGTGGTCTTTATCAATATTTTTTTCCAGAAATAAATTTATTGGTTCCGTATTCTTTGATTTTTCTTAAATTTTTCAAATGGTCGGGGCGAGAGGATTTGAACCTCCGACCTCTTGGTCCCGAACCAAGCGCGCTTACCAAACTGCGCTACGCCCCGAAAAATACAATTGAATTATATCATAATCAATTAATCGAGACCACTTATTTTTTTATTAATTCGTATTGAGTATCACGTTAAGAAAGAGAAAGAAAATAAATTAAAGATAATTAGAGAAAAGACTCAAGCAAAACTTTTTCGTCTAAGCACCCCGCTAAAGTTTACACTAATTTTTCATTTTGTTTTTATTGGTATAGTTATTTTAATTCTATTATTGGTTTTAATTTACTGGCAATGAAGGATACAGCAATTATTTTTAAAATGTCTCCAGGTAAAAAAGGCAGCATACCGACTGCTATCGCTTTTTTTATTCCTATCCCTGTGACCAAAGATAATTGAGTTATGCCTATAATATATAAAATTATAGTTCCTATTAAACCAGCACCTAAATAATAAAAAATATTTTTTTCATTTTTCAATTCCATTATCTTTCCAACAATAAAAGCACAAACTATAAATCCCAATAAAAATCCGCCGGTTGGTCCGAATAAAATACCTATTCCGGCTTTAAAACCGGCAAAAACCGGTAGACCTATTACACCCAACAACACATAGATTATCTGGCTTGACGCTCCCATAACACTACCCAGAGTCATAGCAGCCAAAAGAGTAAATAAAGTCTGTAAAGTAAGAGGGACAGGATAAAGGGGAATCGAGATGAATGCTCCTACTGCAGTTAAGGCAGCAAATAAAGAGATTAAAGTCATCTGGCGAATATTTATTTTTGACAATTTTGGATCCTCCGATTTTCTAATGAATTATTGTTAACCAAAATAATATCCTAAGTTAACAACTTTGTCAAAAAATATTACTTGTTGTTTCTCTCTTTGATTTATTTGCTTCCTCCTTAATAATTTCTATCTTAAAGCATTATCTATATAAACAGCAAGCCTGCCCAAGCAATGAACATAGCTGCCATATTCATTATCGTACCATCCAAATAAAGTTGAGTGAGTTACGGGAATACTCACACCATTATCAGTATCTAACCCCATCTTTATAAACATCTCAGGTTTAAGATCAATAAAACCAGTTCGGGTATGGGTATCATGTCCTTCAATAACTATCGCAGCTAATTTACCCTTTAAATCAGATGAAACATTTTGGTTATCACTGTAGCATAATAAGCTTTTTTGTGCTCCCTTTGATGTTTCTTTATAAATATTATTTAAAAATTTTCTATTAATTGTTGGCTCTCCTCTTTCGTTTAAGCAACTATGAAAAGTAAGATTAAGAATTATAAGAGAAACTGTATCTATAGGAATACGTACAGAATCCGCCATAAAACCTACTCTCTCAATTTCTGGAATTACTTTCTCTAAAGTATTTGCTGCCCCAGTAGTAGAAAGAATAATATTGTTAAATACCATTCGGTTTCTACGTAAATCTGATGTTCCTGTAACTGGAAGTGAATCTAATACTTTTTGACTATTAGTAGCCGCATGGATGGTTGATAATGAGGCAGTAAGAATATTTTTAGTCTCTTCTTTTTCCAATAATGGTTTTATCATATGAGCGAGACCAGTAGTAGTGCAAGATGCGGCAGATATAATATTTTCATCATTAGGATTAAAAGTGGTATGATTAATTCCATAAATAAGAGTAACACAATCCTCCGGAACTTTTTTTGATTTATCTTTTATTTTAAAGGGAGCGCTGCATAATACTTTTTGAGCTCCTGCAGCCAAATGTCCTCGCAGGCTTCCTTTTTTATCATCTTCCAAGCAAGTAGGGTCATTAAAAGCTCCGGTAGTATCTATTACCAGCCTTACTTTATTTTCTCTCCACTTGATCTCTCTGGGATTTCTTGCTTTGCAAAGAATTTTTACTGGTTTGCCAAATAGTTGCAAAAGATTATCTCTTCTATCTATAATTTTAATATCCTTTTGACCTCTTGTGCCAAATAAAAATTTTTCTATAGGCCCATAGGTTGAATCTACCCCTAACAAATGAGCTATATCTTCTAAACCATTTCCTGCTTGCCGCCCTATATTTACTACAAATCCATCAAAATGATTTTCTTGTAAATGATACCACAAAGTTAATTTACCGATTCTACCCAAACCATTGATACCTAAATAATTCCCATAAGGGTTTACACTCACCTTATAATATCCCCCTTTATTTAAAACAAATTTATCTGTTCTGAACTTATAGGATAATTGCCTTTGTAAATATTTCCCAGATGAGCATCTATAGCAATTTCATCACCTGTCCGAAATTCTACTTTATTAATAATACACTTTTTTTTCTTTTCCATCACTATTAATTGTCTGCAATTCACTATACAGGTCTTCCCTAATTGAGCGGCTGTAACTGCTGCGTGAGAAGTAACTCCCCCTCGAGCAGTCAATAATCCATCACATTCAAAAATCATAGCAATATCATCAGGAACTGTATCCGGCCGAATTAAAACTTTATTTTTTTGAGGATATTTTTTCGAAAGCATTTTTAAATCTTCCATATCAAAAGCAACAATTCCATTCATTGCTCCTTTCCCAATTCCAATGCCTGTACCTACTAGATGTATATGTATTGCCGGATCCGTAAAAACTGGTATCGTCTCTTTATTTTGTAAATTATAATTTCTGGTTTGCAAAATATATAAATCTTTTTTACTCTTTGATTTAAAAGTAAATTCAATTTCTTGATGCTCATACCCTCTTTTATAAACTAATTCCTTTGCTAAGCGGAGCAGTTCTTGATAAATCTCAGGGAATTGTTCTTCTAAAGAATTCCCTTTTAGGTGAAGAGATTTTTTATTTTGAAATTCAGAAACAGGCAGAGTATGAACTAACCCAGATACTATATCTTCTCCCTGACTCCGTCTGTTAAAATCACCATATAACACAATATCAGAACTTTTTTCGAAAGGTACCTTGGTAAAAATCACCCCAGTCCCGGATTCAGAATTAATATTACCAAAAACCATTTCTTGCACTATTACCGCTGTTCCCCATTCTTCGGCAATTTGAAGTTTTTTTCGGTAAATTTGAGCTCTTTTATTATACCAGGATTGGAATACAAAAATAATAGCCTGTATTAATTGCTCAAAGGGGCGTTCTTCAAGTTTTACTCCATATTTACGCAACAGATCTTTATAAGATAATGCAATGACTTTCATTTGTTCATTGCTAAAAGTTTTCTTTTCTTTTACTTTGTAAAGTTCTTTAAAATTTACTATGATTTTATCAAATTCATCTCGTGTAATTCCATGAGCCATTCCCCAATTTTGCAATAATCTTCGATAAGAATCCCATGCCGCCCATCCATAGCCAGGCTGCTTACTTAAACTTTCGGCGATTTGATCATTCATTCCTATATTCAAAATTGAATCCATAGCTCCTGGCATGGAAATTACTGTTCCTGAACGTACCGCCAATAACAAAGGATTTTGCAGGCTTCCGTATTTTTTTTTAGTAATTTTTTCTAATTCTATTACTTTTTCTTTTATTATTTCTAACATTGCTTTATACATTTCAGGAAATTGTTTTATAGCTGTTCTGTCCCGAAACCATTCTGTAGTAAGGACAAAACCCGGGGGGACGGGGAATTTATAGGAATAAAGTTTTTTCAGATAATGAGCCTTTGCGCCTAAAAATGTTTGGTTATCAATTTTTGGAGTTAATTGGTAAAAAGAAGTGATAAGCAATTTGGGGTCATAGTACAGAAGCATATGAATAACTTCAGGTTTTAATTTTTCCATCATAGCTCTCAAAGTTACCAATATCCGAGAAATATAATTATCTAAATGTTGAATCAAAAAAGCAGAAGAGATAACATTTCGATAGAATTCTTCTGACCTCTTATAGATAATATGGTCTTGGTTGGTCTTAGAAATTTCTTTTTCCCCCTTCTCTTTAATATATTGGGAAATAATTATTTTTAATGGTGAATTGAAAGGACTTATATAATAATTTTCTATAATCTCTTTAATATTTAAGGTAAGAAAATAAAAAA